>JAOAPJ010000338.1 GCA_025462805.1 Acidobacteriaceae bacterium | reverse complement strand
CGCAACCGCATGATGCGCTACATGGCCATCGAGAACATCAAGCGCGATCCCGCCTGGCAGGACGGCAACTACACCAGCGAGCCCGCGCTTGGCCTGCGCACCGCCAACGAGCTGCTCTTCATCATGGGCTCCGCGCCGCTCGTCCAGCAGAAGGCCGCTCCCACGCGCGCAGCCGCCGAGCAGTATGCCGACAAGCTGCTCGACCGCATGGACGCCAGTACCGATGCCAACAACTTCATCTACTACGTCGACGCCTCGCGCAACTACAACCCCGCGCCCCGCCTCGACCGCATCACCGTGCCTGTCATGTACATCAACTCGGCGGATGACTTCATCAACCCGCCGGAGCTCGGAATAGCCCAGCACCTCGCGAAGCAGATACCGCACGCTACGTTCGTCCTGATTCCCATCTCGGACCAGACCCACGGCCACGGCACTCACACCCAGGCCGCCCTGTGGAAGGACCACTTAGTCGAGCTGCTCAACCAGTCCGAGCCCAAGCCGTAGGCACAGTCCACCGCGCTCGACGGCATACGGTTCGTGCTTGTGAAAGTTACAAACCTGACGCAGCCTGACCTCCGCGCCGCACCCACGCTGCAACAGATCGGCCGATCTCTATCGGTGCCGCCACGGCCCTGAACGCAGTTCCCATTACGGAACCCAGCGCGCCTCCGCCTCTCGGTGGGGTTACTTACCGAGTGGGTACACTCGGCACCACGTCACGTTCCCCGGTCACGCCCCCTATCCGCATTCCACGCGGTCTCGCTCACCGGCTGTCGTACACAAGAACAACAGCCGATAGATTCCACGGCAGACGCGCGTTGCCGCGCGGGTCCAGGGGACGGAGACAACGGAGATGGGGAACATCGCTCGCCAGATCCGTACTGTGCTGCGCGTCGCCCCGCTCGCCATGGTGATGGCGGCCGCTCCCTTCGCATTTCACGAACAAACCCTGCACGCCCAAGCCGAGCCGCGCGCCGAGCCCCTCATCACCCAGCCCGTCAACGAGCACGCGCTCGTCTCGCTTTCCGGCAACACGCCCGTCCGTCTGCAGGCTGCTATCGATCGAGGTCCCGCGCCGCGGTCGATGCGGACCGATCGGCTCGTGCTGGTCCTGCGCCGCAATGAGCAGCAGAAGGCCGCGCTCCAGTCGTTCCTTCGCACCGTTCAGGATCCGTCCTCACCGCAGTTCCATCAGTGGGTCACGCCGGAGAAGTTTGGCTCGCTCTACGGCCCAGGTGACGCCGACCTGAACACCGTCCAGTCCTGGCTGCAGCACCATGGGCTCACCATCACGCGCGTCTCCAAGGGACGCACCACTCTTGAGTTCTCCGGCACCGTCGCCCAGGTAGAGAACGCATTCCATACCTCCATCCATAGTTACGAAATCGGCGGCACCCAGCACTGGGCCAACGCATCGGATCCCATGATCCCCGCGGCGCTCGCGCCTGTGGTCGCCGGCGTGGCCAGCCTGCACGACTTCAAGCCCCGTGCCCAAGCCGTCAGGGGCCCAGCCGCTCAGTGGAGTTCCACGCATCGCCGCTTCCAGCCTCAACTCACCAGCACCTTCAGCGGCGGCCCCTATCTCTTCGTCACACCGGGCGACGCGGCTGCCATCTACAACACCCCTACGACACTCAACCCGCACCTCGCCGCCGGTCAGTCTCCGCTCGACGGCACCGGCGTGACCATCGGGGTGGTCGAGGACTCGCTCCCCGACTTCTTGAATCTGCGCAACTACCAGGCCAGCTTCGGTCTGCCCGTACCCACCTACGGAGCCTCGCTGGTCGTCGACGGTGATCCTTCCAGCATCGACCCCACAGCAGACGCGACCGAAGCCCTGCTCGATCTCGAAGTCGCACAGGCGCTCGCTCCCGGCGCCCACCTCATCATGTACACCGCCGGCGACACTACCTATCAGCCCGGCGTCTTTCTCGCCGCCTTCCGCGCCATCGACGACAACGCAGTCGACATCCTCAGCGTCAGCTTCGGCGCCTGCGAACAAGACCTCGGCAGCACCGGCAATCTCGAGATCCTGAATGCGTGGGAGCAGGCCGCCGCGCAGGGCATCACCATCACCGTCTCCAGCGGCGATGCCGGCTCTGCCGGCTGCGACAACCCGAACACTGAGCTTCTCGCCAGCCGCGGCCTCGCCGTCAACGGCCTCAGCTCTACTCCCTACAACATCGCCGTAGGCGGTACCGACTTCAACGTTCTGAACAGCAGCTTCTCTGCCTATGTCGGCAACACCAACGCCGCCGATCTGCACTCCGTCTCCGGCTATATCCCCGAAGATTCCTGGAATAACTCCACCACCAGCGCGGGCCTGCTGGTCTCGAGTCACGCCTTCACCGACGCTATCGGCGATACCAACATCGTCGCCGGCGGCGGCGGCCGCAGCAGCGCCGGCAATGTCAGCGGCGCCACGCCCGCCGGTTATGCCAAGCCTGCATGGCAGCAGGGCTTCGCTCCCAGCAACACCGACGCAGTGCGCGACCTGCCGGATGTATCGCTGTTCGCCGGCAGCGGCGCCCATCGTGCCATGTGGGCCATCTGCCTGGAGGGCGACTGCCAGGGCACCAGCCCCACTGTCAGCGGAATCGGTGGAACCTCCGCTGCAGCACCGGCCTTCGCCGGCATGCTCGCGCTCGTCAGCCAGAAGCTCGGCGGCTCGCTCCGTCTCGGCCAGGCCGACCAGGTCCTCTACCAGCTGGCCCAGACCGCACCAATCGCCTTTCATACCATCGCCGCCAGCAACAACGCCGTCCCGTGCACCCTCGGCAGCGCCGATTGCGGGGCCAACGGTTTCCTCCTGGGCTACAACGCCGCCGCTGGCTACAATCTCGCCACCGGTCTGGGCAGCGTGGATGTCACCCAACTTCTCAACCACTGGACCAACCTCTCGCGCGCCTCGACCACCACCAGCCTCACCCTGGACAAGACCTCTTTCGTGCATGGCACTCCCGTCTACATTAGGGTCGGCGTCGGACCATCCGGCGCCACTGGCAACGTCGCTATCGTGAACAACGCCGCCACCCAACCGCTCGCCAGCAGCAGCACCGCGGCCACGCTTCTTCCCTTAGTGAACGGCACGGCATCGGGTGCCTACAGTCAGTTCCCCGGCGGCACGTATACGATCTACGGCAGCTACCCCGGCGACAGCAGCCACGCCGGCAGCTCCTCCTCCGGCGTCGAGATCACGGTCTCGCCCGAGGACACCACACTGCAGTTCTCTGCCGGCACCATCGCTAACAACGGCCAATTCGTTGGTCTGGCCGGAGCGACGGTACCCCTTGGCACCTTCACCATCCTCCGCGCCCGTCCCATCGGCATGTCGCAGACCGCCGCCGCAGCACCTGCGACAAATGCAACCGGAACGGTCTTCTTTGAAGACGCCCCCTCCAGCCCAAGCCGCTGCCAGGACATGGTCTCACTCGACTCCACCGGCACCGCCGAGGCCCACCACGCCTCCTGCAGCGCCGGCGTCCACACCATATCCGCGCAATACAACGGCGATCTCAGCTACAACCCGGCCAACTCCGGCACCGTCACCTTCACTGTCCTGAAGGGCTCGACCTCCATCTCTCTCAATGCCGACGTGTCCACCATTGCCTACGGCCAGCTCAACCTCACCGCCAGCCTCGGGCTTAGCGCGGTGGTGCCTGGCCTTCCTCCCAACCGTCAAGTCACCTTCACGGATACAAGCAGCAACACCGTGCTCGGCACCGCTCCCCTCACGACTGCCAATTGCGCTGCCAGCGCCTGCTACATCGCCCTCCTCGGCATACCCGCCTCGGCGCTGAGCAATGGCCTGAACTCCATCGCCGCAAGCTATCCCGGAGACGACAACTACAGCCCGTCCTCCGTCTCCACACCCGTCGCCATCCGCTGCACCGCCAGTTGCAGCAACGGCACTGGGCAGACGCTCTCGCTCTCCTACAGCCCGTTGAGTTCCAGCGGCGTCATCTCACCGGGCACCGCAATCACCACCAG
>JAOAPJ010000329.1 GCA_025462805.1 Acidobacteriaceae bacterium | reverse complement strand
TCGTCTCATCCGAAGTCGGAAATCGCCTCTGTGCTGGTCCGCGACAAAATCGAGCACGCCGCGGGTCAGATATGTGTGACCAGCAGCTTCCAGGCCGAAGATGTCGTCGTCCTGCACATGGTGCGGTCCGTGCTTCCTGATGTCCCCGTGATCTTTCTGGATACGGGCTACCACTTCGCTGAGACCTATGCGTATCGTGACCGCATAGCACGGGAGTGGTCGCTGAACCTGATCAACCTGCTCCCTGACACGACGGTGGAGCAGCAGGAGTCAGTCTTCGGGAAGCTTTATCAGCGTGAACCCTCTCGTTGCTGCGGGATGCGCAAGGTTCAGCCTCTGTTCTCCGCGCTGGAGCGCTACGCCCTCTGGTTCACCGGGCTGCGCCGGGAACAGGCGAAGAGCCGCGCTGCTCTGCAGCCGGTCGAAATCTTTGAACTGCCAAGTGGAAAACAGCTTCGCAAGGTAAGCCCGCTTGCAGACTGGGGCACGCGCGACGTGTGGGACTATGCGTCTCGCCATGGTATTCCGCTGCTCCCCATGTATGAGCAGGGCTATTCGAGTATCGGTTGCGAGCCCTGCACCAGCCTGCCTACGGATCCGAATGACCCGCGCTCCGGACGGTGGGGCGGTAAGAAGCAGGAGTGCGGCATTCACATCCAGGCCCAGTAAGCGCGTTGGAAGTGGAAGGAATTCAGCATGGTCTTTGTTCTGGGATTTCTCATCGCGGTGGCCATCGCACTCACGGGAGTGGGTGCGGGCGTCTTCACCGCGCCCATGCTGGTCCTCTTTCTGCATGTGCCTGTTGAGATTGCTGTCAGCACCGCCCTTGCCTACTCCGCCATCACCAAGCTCATCATGGTTCCAGTACAGATGGTTCGCAGGCAGGTCTCCTTCCGGGTGCTGGGATTCATGCTAATGGGCGGCCTGCCTGGAGTCGTCATCGGCTCGCTGCTCTTTAAACACTTCGCGGCCCAAGGCCAACGTTCCGTTCTGTATGTTGCGCTCGGCACCATCATCGTCTTCAGTTCGGGCTGGAATATCTGGCGCCACTTTCATCCTCGCGAGCGAGGTCAGGCCGCAACCGACCACCTCAACTGGGTTGCCGCCACTATGCTGCCGATCGGTGCCGAAGCTGGGCTCTCGTCCTCTGGCGCAGGCGCGCTGGGAACGGTATCGCTGCTCGGACTCACGTCGCTTTCAGCGGCCCAGGTGGTCGGAACAGATCTGACGTTCGGCTTTTTGGTCGCGCTGGCAGGTACGGGTGTCCACCTGTTCGGTAGTACTTACGACTCGGTGCTGTTGCTCAAGCTGGCTGCGGGCGGCGTTGCGGGCGCGGTGGTCGGCAGCGGCGCCGCTCCGATGATACCTAGCCGGCAACTTCGCTTCGCTCTCTCCGTGTGGCTTCTCTTCATCGGCTTCCATTTCTGCTACCAGGCAGCCGCGCACTAAGCTCCGCTTTAGTCCATCTCCAAGCCGCAAATAGTCCTCTACTCTCTGGTCAAAACATTAGCTTCAGACCGAACTGTATCTGACGGCTGGTTGAGGCGGCGGTGGTGACGCCGGCTGTGGGGCTCGGTGTTGCAACTGCTTGCTTGCTGGCGCTCGATCCCTGCGTCGGGCCAGTAGAGAAAACAACCTCATTCGGCGTCTGCAGATTTGTGTGGTTGAGCACGTTGAAGAACTCGGCGCGGAACTGCAGACGCAGCTGTTCAGTGACTCGCGTAGCCTTGAGCAGCGAGAAGTCCCAATTCGCGTACCCGGGACCGGTCAACGTGTCACGGCCCACATTTCCAACTGTGCCGTAGGCCGGCGCCGAGTAGGCGGCAGGATTGAAGAACTGCGCCACACGCTTTGCGGTGTTCCCAGATGTGTATAGAGCACCGTGAAAGTTCGGGTTGCGATCCGGGCGAACCGGGTTACGTGTGTCGCCCGATCCCGTCGGGTTGTAGCCGAGCTGCGGAGAGAAGGGGAAGCCCGTCTGCAGGTTGATGATCGACGCGACGGTCCAGCCGGAGGCGACTCGATCGACTGCGGCGCTGGCGTTCGCCAAGAAGAGTCGCTGCCGTCCAAACGGCAGATCGTACGTTCCATTAATGCTGGCCAGGTGGCGCACGTCCGTCGCAGCGGGGCCATAGTCCAGTGAGGGCTGGGCAGGATAGGAAACGTACGCCGGTGTGTTTGCCGACACGCTCGTATTCCATGCAGAGCCGTTATCGAGGTTCTTCGCGAAGGTGTAATTTGCGCGAATCTGTAGGCCTTGAGCAAGCGAGCGCCGCACATCGACTTGGAGCGCATTATAGTTACTTGATCCCTGCGAGACCCAGGAAGTCGTATTCGCGACCGCGGGGTTGGCCTTCGTGGTAGTCGGGTAATAGATTGTTCCCGCGGGAACACCGGGCGGGCAGGCCACGGCAGGCGAGCAGATGACCGAGTTAGGCTCGTTCTGGTCCTCGGAGAGGATCTGATGATAGCCGTGTGATCCGACATATCCGAGCGTGAGGGAGGTCTGCGGAGCGATCTGCTGCTCCACCTTCAGTGTCCATGCGAGCACGGTGGGCGTCGCGATGTCCGGCTGCACGTTCGAAGGCGAGATCAGGCCAACAGCGCCCTGGGTCGGGTTGGCAATGGAGACGTTGCTGTAGGAAAGAGTCGTGTTGTACGGCGCCGACTGGTCGAAGCGGTAGTCGAGATTATCAAGCAGGGAGTGATGTAAGCCGAAGGAGGCCGTGATCGATGTTTTGCCCCTTCCAGCCGGATCCCACGCGATACCGACGCGAGGCTCCGGCAGAAACTTTGCCCGGTTGTCAGTCAGGCCGGAGCTTCCAACGTTCGGGTTGGTATCTATGATGGGAAGTCCACCCGCAATCGGCGACGGCGTAAATCCATAGACGGCAGCACGCCCGTGAGCCTCATTCCAGCCAGTCGTAGACTCCGACCGCAGGCCGGCACGCAGCTCGAGCCTCGGATTGATCTTCCATGTGTCCTCGATATACCCAGCAGCAAACAGCGAACGCCATCCTAGCTCCGTTGGTGATGGAACGACCGTGAAGGTCTTTATGTTTCCAGCAAGAAATGTTGCGAGTGAAGCGAAGGACGCCTGTCCATACTGGTTTTGCGCCAGATTGTCTGCAGACTGGAGACGCTGAAACCAGACCCCGGCTTCGATCTGGTGTTTGCCAAGCGTGTAGAAGATGTGATCGTCGATAGTGTAGAGAGTGCGGCTG
>JAOAPJ010000300.1 GCA_025462805.1 Acidobacteriaceae bacterium | reverse complement strand
AGGTTGACGAGGATCAGATTCTTCGTCATGCCCGCGAAGGGCGGGAACGACAAGGTCAGCGGGCGAGAGCCAGGCATGGAACCATTATCTCCCCTCCTCAGCGCTCCGGCAGCGGCACGACGGCGGCACTGCACTCGCCTGCCTGGTTGCAGGCGCGCAGGCCGAAGATCGCGTTGTCCTTCGAAACCGGCAGAGTGAATGCCCCCTTGCTGGCGTCCGCCTCCGGCACCGGCTGATGGAACTGCCAGTCCGGAGCGGAGGTCTCTCGCCATACCACGTCCCAGTGGGTGGCGGGCTCGCCGGCAGAGCCGCTTCCCTTCCAGTGCAGCGTGCTGTTGTTGTCCAGGTCCGTGGTCACGATGCGCACATCCGCCGGCGCAGCGGGCGCAGAGGCGAGCGTCGCCAGCGTGGCGGCATTCAGCCTGGCCACCTTCGCCACGTAATCGAAGTCGACGTACTGCAGCAGATCGCCGTACTGCTTGCCGTTCTCCATACGCACATTCTGGTGCTGATGATCGAAGTTCTCGCGCCACTCCGTAAAGCGCACCGCGGCAAACCCGAGTTGGTTGAAAGAGGAGTGGTCGCCACCACGCAGGTAGCGGTCCAGGCGAAACACCATCACCGGCTGCAGACTGCTCGGCTGCAGGTAAGTCCGTCCCACCTCGGTGATCACCCGCGCCAGCTCCCGCGACGGCCCATCGCTCTCGAGACCCACCGTCAGGCTGCGGTGAATCTCCTCCGGCGTTGCCGTCGAGGGAATGCCCTGCGAGAAGACGCGCACCCGGCTCTTGTCCTGCATCGCGTCACCCGGAGTGGTGTCCCCGCCCACGATATCGTCGTTCAAGACGCCCGCCAATTGCCAGCCCTGCTCCTTCGCCACTGTGGCCAGGTGCTTGCTTCCGTTCAACCCCTGCTCTTCTCCAGCCACCGCGACAAACACGATCGTGGCCGGCCAGCGGTGCTGGCTCAGCACGCGCGCGCTCTCCAGGCTGACCGCTACACCGCTGGCGTCGTCGTTCGCTCCCGGCGCCGGCGCACGCGGGTCCATCACGTCGGAGGCGCGTGAATCGTAGTGGCCGGTCACCAGGTACATGCGGCCTGCCTGCGCGGGATCACTGCCGCGCAGCACAGCGTAGACATTCGTAAGCGTGGTAGGTACTTTTATGCGGCTGCGCGGACTGGTATCCGCCGGCTCGGTGTACGTATCGGTCTTCACTTCGAGGCAATCGTGGCAGGCTGCGGAGATCTGCTGAAATCGCTGCTCGATCCACTTGGCCGCCGGCGTCACCCCGGTGCTGGACGGCAGGTCGGGGGTCATGCTGGAAAGCGTGTTGCGCGTACGGAAGTCCACAAGTGAAGTGATGATTTCGCGGATCTCCGCCGGTGAGACCTGGCTGATCGCGCTCGCGATCGCCGGATCGGCCGGCGGCGCCGCCAGCGGATTCCCCACCTGCTGCATCGCTGCGGGCGCTGGCGCCATGGCGAGAGCCATCGCGCCGCTGACCAGTATCCCGGTGAAAGCCCCTATTGCGCGGCCTACCCGCACGTTATATGTCCGCTTCGCTGTTTGCATGCCGTCTCCACGCGCATCGTCTCACACCTTGACGCACTAGCGCCTTGCCTCTAAAACTAGCCGTAAGCCGTTTCCCTGCAGCCGTGGCGAAGGACAATCGCAGTGCGAGTGCTACAGAGCGCCTTCGCACCAGCGACACCCGCATCACTACTGCTTGTGGAGAAAAAATGGGACTCTTGGCAGCCTCAGCGCGTCCAAATGCCATCATCAACCCTAAAGATCGTCCTAGCCTGGAGGGCAGGAAATGCCAGCATGTCCGGAATGTGAGACCGCACTGGATATCGACGCCGACGACGTAGAAGAAGGTGACGTCATCGCGTGCGAAGAGTGCGGAACAGAATTCGAGGTTGTGGCCACCGAGCCACTGCAGCTCTCGCAGGTCGAAGAGGAAGGCTATGATGATGAAGATGACGACCTGCGCGAAGACGAAGAGGAGTAAGGATGCAGAGTGAGCGTGCACGCCACATCCGGCGATGTCTGGGCGTGCCTTTTGCGATCAGCATCCTGTTCGCCGGCACTGCAGCATTTGTCGCTCTGCCCGCCATCGGGGTGGCGCAGCAGGCGCCTGCGCGCGTCGTCCAGGGCAAGGTTCAGCTTGGGGATGGAACTCCGGTCAAGGGCGCCATTGTCTACCTGAAGAACGCCAAGACGCTCGAGGTCCGCACCTACATCAGTACCGACGATGGCAACTTCCGCTTTGGCCAGCTCAATTCGGACGCCAGCTATACCGTGTGGGCCGAGTACCAGGGCCGCAAGTCCAAGGAAAAGGGCGTCAGCTCCTTCGATAACAAGAGGATCGTCGACCTGACGCTGAAGATCGAAGGTTAGCGCCGTCCCCGTTCCCTTCTTTCCCAAGTGAACGGCGAAATAAGAAGGCCGCCTCTCCCGAGGCGGCCTTCTTGTCTGCTTAGTTTTGATGCTGCTTACTCGCCGCGCTTCCAGTTCATCAGGTCGCCCAGGGTGGTGGTTGAGCCGGACGCAGCAGGCGCTTTGTACGCCTCCACATCGGCGCGGCTGCCCTCTTCGCCCACCGCACGCAGGCTGAGGCCCACCTTCTTCTCCTCCGGGTTCATCTTGATGATCTTGAAGTCGAACTCCTGACCAGGTTCCAGCTTTACCGGCTGCCCTAGAGCATCGGTCGCCTCAGAGACATGGCACAGACCCTCGATGCCCTCGGCGATCTCGACAAAGGAGCCGAACTGCGCCGAGCGCAGCACCTTACCCTTGAGCACATCGCCCACACGATGCTGGTCGAAGAAAGTCTCCCAGACATCGGGCTGGAGCTGCTTGATCCCCAGCGACAGACGCCGATTCTCAGCCTCCACGCCAAGCACCACTGCGCGCACCTTCTCGCCCTTCTTCAGCACCTCGGAAGGATGCTTCACGCGCTTGGTCCAGCTCAGGTTCGAGACGTGCACCAAGCCGTCGATGCCGTCCTCGATCTCGATAAATGCACCAAAATCGGTGAGGTTGCGCACCCGTCCTTCCACGATCGCGCCTGCCGGATAACGCTCGGAGAGGTGCTCCCACGGGTTCTCCAGCAGCTGCTTCATGCCCAGCGAGATGCGGCGGTCATTGGGGTTCACGGCGAGCACGACCGTCTCGACCTCGTCCCCTGGCTTCACCATCTTGGATGGATGCTTCATCCGTTTGGACCACGTCATCTCCGAGACGTGCACCAGACCCTCGATGCCCTGCTCGAGCTCCACAAAGGCGCCGTAGTCGGTCACGCTGAGGATGCGGCCGCGAACGCGCGCCCCGATGGGGTAGCGCTCCACCGCGTCCAGCCACGGATCGGGAGTGAGCTGCTTGAAGCCGAGCGAGACGCGCTGCTTTTCCTTGTCGAACTTCAGCACCTTCACCTGGATCTCGTCGTTCACGTTGACCAGGTCACGCGGGTGCGTCAGGCGACCCCAGGACATGTCAGTAATGTGCAGCAGGCCGTCGATACCGCCCAAGTCCACGAACGCGCCGTAGTCGGTCAGGTTCTTCACCGTCCCGTTCAGGATCGCGCCCTCTTCCAGGTGCTCGAGGGTGGTGGAACGCTTCGCGTTCTGCTCCTCTTCGAGGATCTCCTTGCGGGAGACGACCACGTTGCCGCGCTTCTTGTTCAGCTTGATCACGCGCACGTCGATCGGCTGGCCGATGTAGGCGTCCAGGTTGCGGACGGGACGGATCTCCAGCTGCGAGCCGGGCAGGAATGCCTTGATCCCGATGTCGACGGTGACGCCGCCCTTGACCCGGCCCAGGACCGTGCCCGTGATCGGCACCTTCTCCGTGTAGGCCTTCTCGATCGAATCCCAGACGCGATGGCGCTGCGCCTTGTCGTAGCTCAGCAGGTAGCCGCCCTCGGCCTCCTCGCGCTCCACGACAACTTCGATCACATCACCGGGGTGCAGCTTGGACTGTCCCGTGTGATCGGTCACCTGCTCCAGCGGAATCAGACCCTCGCTCTTCAGCCCGACATCCACCACCACGTGCTTGTCCGTGATCTTCACCACTGTGCCGGTGATGATGTTGTTCTCATCCCCCTGCGCAATGGCGGCCTCGGCAGCCTGCTCGCGGTCAAACGACTCCAGGGCCGCGGCAAAGTCCTCCATGCTCATGTCGTCCTCTGCCCGTTCGGCAGTGGTGACCGGCGCGTCGTCCGACGCGGAGGCGTGGCCAGTCTGGTCCGGCTGGTACTCGCCTTCAGACTGGTGGTTGTGGGTGAATTCATTCGACGGCTCGTTGTGCTCCGTCGCGGTATCAAGCGTTGGGGTTTCCAGTTGGGTGTTCAGGGGTGTGCTCTCGATGTATTCGGAATGTTGGGCGTTGGCCATAGCTAACCGCTCCGGATTCGTCGGCGCCGCTGCTCCCCGCCACGCCGCCTCAGGAACGAGGCCTACGCGCGAGAGAACAGTCGCCGTCCAGGTACGCCAATCGGGAAGAAGTCAGGCCCTTGCGGAACCTGCGTGCAAGGCGAATCCGGTGAACCCGGCGCCCCTTGCCTCGCCTCGGCTTCTGACGGTGGCGAACCCAGGGCATTCACTGCGTGCCTGCATTTTCCGGGAGGCGAATCCGCTGGACCTATCGGGAAGGCTCACCGAAACGCGGCGGGCACTCAACAGGTCTCCAAAAGGGGAGTTGCCTTTAGCTTCGGAATGGGCAGGGATCGCAGTGGAAACCGTATCTGCGAATCCAGCAGACAGGGCCTCATTGACGAGTGTAGCAACCACGTGTAGGGCAGTCAAACAAAGCTTCACAGGGAAGTGCGTGTGTAAATTCCCTGTGAAAAATCAGGCGCCTCCGCCTCCGCGTTCGCCCGCAGCTCCCATTACCTCCCGCGTCCGGCTGGCCTGCGGCGCCCCTTATACTCGCCGCTATGGACCATCTGTGGACGCCCTGGCGTTACGCCTATGTCACTCAGCCAGAGACCGGCAGTCCCGCGTCCAATGCAGAGCCCATTCCAGGCACACACGATACGCGCCCCGGCGTCCCTGAGGCGCTCGCCGCATGGCCAGACGACCGGCACTGCGTCTTCTGCAACCTGGTAAGCGCCGCCGATTACGCGATCGCGCATGGCATGCCCCCCGAGGCCGCCGATCGCGCCGCCAACATCGTCATTCGCGGCGCGACCTGCTTCGTCTGCCTCAACGCCTACCCCTATGCCACAGGGCACGTGATGGTGGTGCCCTATGTCCACGAGGCCTCCCTCGCTGCGCTCGCCGAGGAGACCGCTCTGGAGATGATGGCCCTGTCCCAGCGCATCGCCCGCGCCCTCGAGGAGACGTACCACCCCGATGGCATGAACCTGGGCCTGAACCAGGGCAAGGCAGCCGGCGCCGGCGTGGCCGGACACCTCCATCTGCATGCCCTGCCCCGCTGGCTCGGCGACACCAACTTCATGACCGTCGTCGCCGAGACTCGCGTCCTGCCTGAGACGCTGCCACAGACCTGGGAACGCCTCCACTCGGCACTCGCCCACGCCTGACCAGGCGGCTCGCGAGCCGCCTGGTTCCCGGCGGCCTCGGCGCCTGCTCGGCCCGCTCCGCCGCCGCAGGGCAAAGTTGGCGCGTTTCGAAGGGGAAACCCACCGCTCCTGGTCCTTGCGAGCGCGCAGGCACGCGCATCTCAGTTCATTGAAGATCACCGAATTGAACACCGAGCAGGACCGGCCGCAGCGCCTGCGGTAGAAGAGGAATGCCATGAGCAACAAGAGCGAAGTCAAGCCCGACGAGACCACCACCACACCCGGTGCCCCCACCTCGGTCGAGCACACGCAGCCCAATGATCAGTACACGGCCGGGGGACAGCACCAGGACCAGAAAGCAGCGCTGAAGAACAGCGTCCAGCTGGGGCAGCAGACTCCGCCGGTGCCCGACAGCCCCGGGCTCCACCGGACGGGAAGCTACACCGGCACGACGGGCGGTCCGGCACAAACCGAGTCAGACCCGGCAAAGAAATAGCGCCACCGCAGTTGG
>JAOAPJ010000285.1 GCA_025462805.1 Acidobacteriaceae bacterium | reverse complement strand
CTCGCCCGCTGGCCTCGCCTGCTCGGGTGGCCCGTCCTGCGGAGTCCTGGCCGCGTGAAGCGATCCTCGCCTCGGCGGCTTCGAGCAGCGCTCGCTACGATGATCCTGCTTGCGCTGACCGTCACCCGTCCGGCAGCAGCCTATTCGGTTTTCACGCACGAGCAGCTCGTGGATCTGGCCTGGGACGGCTCGATCAAGCCCGCGCTGCTGGCTCGCTTTCCCGCCACCACTGCGGCGCAATTGGTGGAGGCGCACGCCTTCGCCTACGGCGGCGCCACCATCCAGGACGCCGGCTACTATCCCTTCGGCCACGAGTTCTTCAGCGACCTGACTCACTACGCCCGCACCGGCGACTTCGTCCTCAGCCTTCTGCACAACTCGCGCAACGTGGATGAGTACGCCTTCGCCATCGGAGCCTTAGCGCACTACCTCGGTGACAATATCGGCCACCAGGATGCGATCAACCCCGCCACCGCCATGGAGTTTCCCAAGCTCGCGCGTGAGTACGGCGCCGTCGTCACCTACGACCAAAGCCCACACTCTCATGTGCGGACCGAGTTTGCCTTTGACATTGATGCCTTGAGTAAGCATCGCTTCGCACCCGGCGCATACCTGCGCACCATCGGCATCCGCGTGCCGCGCCCACTGTTGGAGCGCGCCTTCGGGGAGACCTATGGCCTGACCCTCCACGAGGTGCTCGGCGACGAGTTGCCCGCTCTGCGCAGCTATCGCTCGTCGCTGCGCAGCTTTCTGCCGCGTGTGGCCGCCGCAGAGGTGGTCATCCATCGCGATCATTTCCCGGCAGACGCTCCAACCCCGGCCTTCGAGCAATATCAGCAAGCGGTCAGCAGGGTTGAAGCGGCCCATCATTGGGAGCGCTACCGGCGAAAAAAGGCGACGTTCATGACCGAGGTGCTCGCCGTTGTCATCCGCATCCTGCCCAAGGTCGGCGCGGCCTCCGACCTGGCCATCCGCGGGCCCAGCCAGTTCACTCAGAACTGGTATGTCGAGAGCGTCAACCGCACGTTGGCCGCATACCAGGGCATGCTCAGGCAACTGACCGAAGACCCCCGCGCCCGGCCGGCGCTTCCCGATCGCGATCTCGATACCGGCTACCCTGTCACGCCTGGAGCCTATCCGCTGACCGACGACACCTATGCCAAACTGCTGCACCAGCTCACCTCACGCAACAGCAGGGCAGTCCCGAGGGCAGTACCGGAGCGGCTCAGAGTGAACATCCTCGCCTTCTACTCTGACCTGAATGCGCCCTTTGCCACCAAGCGAAACCAGCGTGCGTGGGCCCGTGTGCTGGTCGACCTGAGTCTCTTGCGGCAGATGCCCACCCGCCCCTAGGCGAGTAGCTCCAGCACACCCGGCAGAGGGTAGGTAGAAGGAGCTTGTCTTCGCCCTCGGCCAGCACCGAAATCTAACTGGGCCTCGGCCCATCTCGCTGCGCGGAAAAGTCCCGCACTAGGCATTTCCACAGGAATGGCATGGCATCCAACCCTCTAGAGCACAGAGGATAGCCAGCCGGGCGGCCCGTCTCGACTGTTCCCATCCCGCGCTTCGAAGCACCGCAAGTGCTGGCGTCCTGGCCTTAGCCCCCGCGCACCAGGCGCGCGACTGCAGCTACCGGCCATCACGCAAACGAACCTCGCCTAACCCCTCATGAGGAGTCCCCCCGCGTATGCACAACAACAGCCATTCTTCCTCGTCACAATCTGTTTCGAAATTCGGAGTGATCGCCGGTGCCAGTGCCCTCGTGCTCTATGGCCTCACGCGCCGGAACAAGGCAGGTGTCGCGCTTGCCACCGCAGGCGGCCTGCTCGCGTATCGACAAGCTCGCACCCAACCGCAGCAGAACTCGAGCGATTCGGCAGGGTCTGTGTTCCGCCTCAACGCATCGGCGGCCGACGCCTACCAGCTCTGGCGTGACTTCAAACGTCTGCCCCGTTTCATGGCTCACCTCGAAAGCGTTCGTGTGCTCGATGAACGCCGTTCGCAGTGGACTGCCAGGGGCCCTGGTGACGCGAAGATCAGTTGGAACGCCGAGATCACAGACGACCAGCCCGGCCGCAGGATTGCCTGGCGTTCGCTGCCGGGCTCCGACATCTCCACCAGCGGCTCCGTCGAGTTTCAGGACGAACCGCTGGGACGCGGCTCGCTGATTCGCGCTCGTGTGAACTATGCATCTCCGTTGGGTGCCGCAGGGCGAGCACTTGTCACAGCCATGGGTAAAAACCCGAACTTCGTGCTCAAGGAAGACCTCCGCCGCTTCAAGGCGCTGCTCGAGACAGGCGAGTCCCCGACCACAGTAGGCCAGACGCATGGGCCGCGTGGCATGCACGGACACCTCCAGCAGGTGCTCTTCCGCGAGACCACCAATCATCCCTTGCCCCAGGCCGTTTAGCGCGCCCCAACGCGGCTGCCGCTCAAGCGGCGCCCCCAACTCTCCCTGGAAAGGAAGGACTCGATGAAAGCAGTCTGCTGGATGGGCAAGGAAGACATGCAGGTCCTCAATGTGCCCGACCCCAAAATCTTGAACCCCCGCGACGCAATCGTACGCATCACGACGACGTGTATCTGCGGATCCGATTTGCACCTCTATGACGGTTACGTTCCCACGCTCGAGCAGGGCGACATCCTCGGTCACGAATTCATGGGCGAAGTGGTGGAGGTCGGTCCCGGCGTCAACAAGGACAAATTGAAAGTGGGCGATCGGGTAGTCGTCCCCTTCACCATCTCCTGTGGCAATTGCGTCCCCTGCAGGGACCAGCTCTTGTCCTGCTGCGACAACTCCAACCCCAACGCCTGGATCGCGGAAAAGATGATGGGCTACTCGCCCTCCGGTCTCTTCGGTTACACCCACATGCTGGGCGGCTACTCCGGCGGCCAGGCGCAGTTCGCGCGCGTGCCCTATGCCGATGTCGGCCCCCTCAAACTTCCCGATGGCATCCCCGACGAGAAGGTCGTCTTCCTCTCCGATATCTTCCCCACCGGCTACATGGCGGCAGAGAACTGCAACATCCGCCCCGGCGACACCGTCGCTGTCTGGGGTTGCGGCCCCGTCGCACAGTTCGCCATCCGCAGCTGCTTCATGCTGGGCGCCGGTCGTGTCATCGCGATCGATAGCATCCCCGAGCGGCTGCAGTTGGCGCGCGACGGCGGTGCGGAGACCATCAACTACGAGGAGACCGACGTCGTCGAAGCCCTGCACGACATGACCGGCAACCAGGGCCCCGATGCGTGCATGGATGTGGTCGGGATGGAAGCCTCCGGCCATGGCGCTTTGTATGCAGTGGATCGCGCCAAGCAGATGGCACGTATTCAGATGGACCGTCCCACCGTGCTCCGTCAGGCAATCATGGCCTGTAAGAAGGGGGGCACCGTCTCCGTGCCTGGTGTATACGCCGGCTTCATCGATAAGCTCCCCATGGGCGCATTCATGAACAAGGCACTGACCATGAAAACCGGGCAGACCCACATGATGCGCTACATGGAGCCTCTCCTGAAACGCGTCCAGGAAGGAGAGATCGATCCCTCTTTCGTCATCACCCACAAGCTGCCGATCAATAAGGCGCCCGACGGCTATCGCATCTTCCGCGATAAACAGGACAGCTGCATCAAGGTGGTCCTGGATCCCTGGAGCGACCGCAAGGCAGCCTGACAGCCCATCGCATCCGAACTTGGGCGGAGGCTTCTCACAACAGCAGCCTCCGCTCTGAACAATAGCGAACGGAAAGGAACAGTCCCTCATGTCTGCCCTCGATAAAAGTCTCGAAACCTTCGAGACCGGACTACCGAAAGTCATCAGCCCCACCGCTCACGGCGTCATCGACTACGCGCATGCGGCGTTCTTCTTTGTCGTGGGCCTGTGCTGCAAAGGCTCGAACCACCGCGCCGCTCGCGCCGCCTTCGCGACCAGCGGCTTCATCCTTGTCCAGTCGATGCTGACTGACTATCGCTTCGGCGTGAAGCCAGTCCTCTCCTTCGAGACCCACGGCAAGATGGACACCGTCTTCGCCGCAAGCTCCTGGCTGATCCCCCGCTTCTTCGGCTTCGAAGGAACCGGCGCCGCCAGGATCTTCGAGGTGAACTCACTCGCTGAGGCCTCCGTCGTCGCAATGACCGATTGGGACAGCGAGCGGGCCTACGAGGAGAGGATGGCGGCCTGAGCAGCCAATGCCGCGTGCAGCACACAGCTCATCGCTTGTAACGACTAAAGAATCCCCAGGGCGGCCGCAATCCAGCGGCCGTGTTGCTGCGCGAGGAGTGATCGTCGCTTCCAGCGAAGCCACAGCAGAACGACCGTTGATGCGCTGGCTTGCGCAGAGGTGAACTGTCCAGGCACTACCTCGGTGCAGCCGCGCGAAACTGATTCGCCTGTGCAAACTCCTGCTGCAGTCCTGGTGTGCGCAGGTTCTCGCGCACGTGGGCCAGCCGTCGTTCCAGCGCATGCAGCGCACGAGCAATCTGCTCCGTGTTGCTCAGCGCCACATCGCCCCACATCGAATATGGGCTGGAGCCAAGCCGCGTCATCTCCCGCAGCGCTCTCCCGCCGATCGCGCGCAGATCGGCGTCCCCGCCATACTCGTCTTCCAGCAGGGCGCTCAGCGCGGTAGAGAGAAACTGCGGCAGATGACTCACCCACGCCAGCAGCTCGTCATGCCGTCCCGCTTCCATGTCCAGCGTGCGGCAGCCAAAGCCCTCCACCCGCGCACGAAACTCCGCCGCCGCCGCTGCCGCCCGCGGCTCCGGCACGAACGGAGCCGCAGGCGTAAACAGCCAGACCGCGCCACGGAAAAGCCCCGCATCCGCATGTTCGGCGCCGCTTACCTCCTTGCCCGCCATCGGATGTCCGGGCAGAAAGGCCGCACGTCCCGGCCGGTTGTAGTGCTCGGCCGCTGTCTCGACTATCTGCTGCTTGGTGCTGCCGACATCGGTCAGCAACTGATGCGGCCCCAGCACCTCCGCCAATTGCCGCATCCAGTCCACGATCGCGAGCACCGGCCCCGCCAGCACAA
>JAOAPJ010000218.1 GCA_025462805.1 Acidobacteriaceae bacterium | reverse complement strand
TTCCATACCACGATCTGCGTGCTGGAGGGGCTGCTCGAGTACGAGCGTGCCGTCGGGTCCGCGCCCCAGATCACAACCCAGATCGCGACCCAGATCGCTGCGGCCAGACGGCGCGGCGAGGAGTACCTGCTCGAGCACGGCCTCTTCCGGCGGCGCTCCACCGGCCAGGTCGCCAATCCGGAGTTCCTGGAGCTCGCGTTCCCGCCCCGCTACCACCACGACGTTCTCCGTGCGCTCGACTACTTCAGGAGCGCCGACGCCCCGCCCGACGCGCGCATCAGCGATGCCGTGCACATCATCGAGAGCAAGCGGCAGGCCGAGGGTCGATGGCTCCTCGATCGCGCGTATGACGAGGCGCTCTCCATCTTGTCCGGCGAATCAGTAGGTGAGCCGAGTCGCTGGAACACGCTCCGGGCGCTGCGTGTGCTCCGCTGGTACCAGCGAACAGAGCTCCAGGCCGCCCCGAGGCCTTGAACGAGCAGCCGCGCAAAAAGCAACAAGCCCCGCCAGCAACGGCGGGGCTCGTTCGTTTCGAAAAGAGAGAGCGCTAGGCCTTGGTGACCTTCCCGGCCTTGATGCAGCTGGTGCAGACGCGAATCCGCTTGTTGCCGCCGCCCACCTTCGCCTTCACCGGGCGCAGGTTCACGTTCCAGCGACGCCGGCTGATGTTATGCGCGTGGGAGATGTTGTTGCCAAACTGTGGGCCTTTGCCGCAAACATTACAGATCTGTGCCATCACAAAACTCCAGAAACTCGATTGGAAACCAGTGCGCGGCCGATGCATCATCGCGGGCACCGCCCGCCGAGAGTTGCCCAGGGCACACAAAGGCACCCACCAGGACCGCTTCGCGAGTCTCCAGTGTACCCCAAAACCCCTACTCGGCCAACTCAGAGCGAGCTTCAGTAGTGGGTTAACTTCCGAGTGGCCGACAAATCGGGAGCAGACGCTTGGTAAGTTCCGACAACGGCGTTTCCCGGGGCTGATCGCACGAGAGTGGCCGGGGCGCGGCTTCACCATCAGGAAGTAAACATCTCCTGGGGCCGCCGACTCGACGCGCTATGATCTGCCCGCGCACAAGCCAGACAATGAGAGCGATGAATCGAAAGTCACCCGGCGCGGGATAAGCCGAAGCGCCTGGGCCAGCTCAGTCACGAAGACCAGCGCCGCATCTTGGCGCGCTATCGGAGTCGAAAAGTGGAGCCTAGCGCGCGGTCACTCTGCACGCAAGGCTTCCATTGCATTCACTCTTGCAGCTCGCGCTGCCGGTACAGCAGATGCGATCACCGCTGCGGCCAGGATCACAAATCCCGAAATTAGAAAAGCTGGCGTTCCTGGCAGCTGCACCTCGGTGATGTAGCGACCGAGTCCGCGCGCGAAGACAATCCCGAGGATCACTCCCGCGATGACGCCGATAGTCGCCATGCTTACGCCTTGACGGAGCACATCTTGCAGAATGTCTCGCGGCTTCGCGCCCAGCGCCATGCGAATTCCAAATTCGCGCGTGCGGCTGCTCACAGAAAACGCCAGCACGCCCGCCACCCCCACCACGGATATCAACAGAGCTACCAGCGCGAATCCGCCAAAGACCACCGCATTCAATTTGTCCGGCACCATTACTTCCGCGCGAATATCCTTTAGAGTGCTGATCCGCTCCACCGGCTGTTCCGCGGAGATGTCGTGGACCGTCCGCCTGATTGCTGGAGCAAGCGAATACGGATCACCTCCGCTGACACTCACTAGCAGACGGCCATTCCAGCCCTCCTGATCAACTGGCTCATACACCATCATCTCTGGCGAGGGAATGATGTTCTCGTCGTCGAAATCGGGTACCACACCGACAATCCGGCGCGGCTCCATACTGATGCCGATGAACTTCATCACGCCATCGGTCCATCGCAGCTCGTGGTTGAGCGCACTCTGTCCGGGGAACAGCGTTTGCGCAAGCTTTTGACTGACAATGACCACGCGGCCGCTTCCTTCTTTGTCGGAATCACGAAAATCGCGGCCCGCGACCAGCGGTATTCCGAGCGTTCCGAAGTATCCGGGCGAGATCGACCGAAACTTCGCACGCCAATCCTCCAGCCCATTCTTGCTAACCGCTGCCCCCGGCGCAGCGAACGTGAAAGCGATGCCCAGCTCCTGAGCGTCACGCCAGGGAACGCTGAAGCCTGTCGAGGCGTGCGTTACTCCTGGTAATGTGCTCACGCGCCGCGGCGCTTCCCGATAGAACTCCTGAACCTGCTGCGGCGTTTTTCCATAGGTGAGAACCGGCAGATTGATCGCCAGGACGCGTGACGGATCAAAGGGTGGAGGCGTGCTTTCAAGTGTGTAGAGTGTGCGCATCAATGTCGCAGCACCGGTCAGCAGGACAAACGAAGCTGCAATTTGCATGACCGCGAAAGTGCGCAGGCGATTGTTACTGCTTCCCGTACTGCCACGTGTTCCTCCGTTGCTCAAGCTGGAATTCAATTCCGCCCGCTCGGAAGGCAGTCGAGGAACATAGGCCAGGAACACAGATGCGAGCAGCGCCAACACTATGCCGAACCACACCAGGGTGGAATCAAGCGACAGCCCGTCTGCCCGCACAGAGAATCGCGCGGCATAGCGCCCGAGCGCAGCCACCATCGGCCATGCCAGCAGAAGAGCTCCCAACACTCCACTACCGCACAGCACCAGGCTTTCCGCCAGCAGTAAGCTCCGCAGCGCCACAGTATTTGCTCCCAACGCCGATCGCACGGCCAATTCCGACTCGCGCCGCACCGTGCGCGCCAGCACCAGATTGGCCACGTTCAAACACGCGATCACGAACAGCAGCACCGCGGCCGCAAACAGCACCCACAGGATGGTGTTGGCACGCGCATTGATCTGGTCATGCATCCGCCGCGCACTGATCTGGAAGTGCGCAGCGGGTTTGTATGTCTCGGGATGCGCGGCCGTCATCGCGGCATGGCGGGTTTGCAACTCGGCGCGGGCTGCATCCAGTGTGGCTCCCGGCGCTAGCCTCATGAACATATCCGTCATGCGATGCTCGCGGCCCGTGACCATCGTGGCCGAGAGATGATGCGGGCTGGTCACGATGTTTGAGATGAACTCGGTAGCCACCGGATACGGCACCGACGGCTCCAGTACACCCACAACAGTTGCGCTGCGCGCGCCCATCGTGCTCTCCAGTCGTACCGTCTTGCCGAGAACACTAGGATCGGAATGCAGTGATTCCTTCCAAAATCGGTAGGTCAACACCATGGCTCCCGCTGCATTGGGGCCGTCATCGGAGGTATTCAACAGTCGGCCCAGCACCGGCCGCAGTCCGATCACGTCGAAGTAGTGGCCATCCACCACGCCCCCCGGAACTTCACGCGGCGTACCCAGCCCCACGATGGTGAAGTTGATGGTGGAGAACGTGCCGGTCTGCATAACCGTCCGCACGTCCTTGCTGAGGTCCTCGATCTCCGGAACCGAGAACTTCGCATCCGTGTTGCCGATGCCCGGTGCACTCTGCTGTACATAGAGCAGGCGATCTTCATCGCGATTGGCGAGCGGACGCAGCAGCACAGCGCGGATCACGCTAAAGATAGCCGCATTCGCTCCAATGCCCAGAGCAAGCGTGAACGCTACAGCCGCCCACAGCGTGCGAACGCGCCACAGAGAGCGGACTGCATATCTCAGATCGCGAAGAAATATCATGTGATTCCGTCCATCCTCACCAGGCGCAGTGTGCGCGTTCTGGTTTGTTCGCTGATCAACCCCGACAAAATTCTAGGCTCAGCTCCTGCAAAGGCTGAATCTCCTCTACAAGTGTGTGCCGCTGTGTCAGCCGGGCTATTCGCCACGCCGTCACTCTAACGACGAATGGCGAGATTGGAATTCGACAACTTGTCCCGAAGATTTTGGTTCTTGGGTTCGAGTGGCAACGTTGCACTCCTCGCCTCCCTGCAGCTGGCGCCCCCGGGCGGGGCATACTGGAGGCACCATCCCATGAGTGCCGCCCCTCCCCAGAGTGCCATCGCCGTGCCCGACCGCTCGACCAGCGATCGCGAGAGAGCGTCTGTCCGCGCCGCCTTCTGGGCGGCCTTCCTGGTGCGGGTCGCGTACATCACGCTCGCTCACACCTATCGGATGCGGCCCTACCAAAACCACTTCGAGTATGGGTGGGAGATGGGTCGCATCGGCCGCGCCCTCGCCACCGGCTACGGCTTCGCCGACCCGTTCAGCGGCCACACCGGCCCCACCGCTTGGGTGGGACCGCTCTACCCTCTGCTGATCGCCCTCGTCTTCAAGCTGACCGGCGTCTACACGCTGCTCTCCGCCTGGATCCTGCTGACCCTCAACTCGCTCTTCAGCGCGCTCACCGTCTTTCCCATCGCCGCTATTGCGCGCCGCTGCCTCGCCCAAACCGCCTTGAGGACCGGTTACTCCGCGAGCACTGTCCGCTGGTCCGTCTGGCTCTGGGCGCTCTATCCCGCGGCCATGCAATATGCCGTCCGCTGGATCTGGGAGACCTCGCTCAGCACCCTGCTTTTTACCTGCGCTTTTGCCCTGGCTTTGCGCATGCAAAGTACGCCCCAAAACCGTCGTTCCACCATGAATTTCGTGGTTTTTGGCCTCGTTTGGGGCGCAATTGCGCTGGCCAATCCGGCTTTGGTTTTGTTCCTGCCGTTTGCGGGTTTGTGGGTTGTGGGCCGGGATCTTCGGGCTTTACCCGCAGTTACGGCGGGAGCTTTGGTCTTTCTCGCCGTCCTGAGTCCGTGGATGGTCCGCAACTACCTTGTCTTTCATCACTTTGTGCCGCTCCGGGCCAACTTCGGGGCGGAGCTCTACCTGGGCAACGGGCCGGGAGCCGCCGGGCTGCTCATGGAGTACCAGCACCCCCACCTGGATCCCCTTCAATTACAACGATATGCAGCGCTCGGCGAATATCGGTACGCGAAAATGCAGGGCCAGGCCGCGATGGCGACGATCCGGGCCAATCCCGGCCTCTTCTTCCGCAATTCATTGAAACGGCTGTACTTCTTCTGGTTCGGCGTGCCGAACGGAGCCCCGCTCTGGACCAGCCTTCCCCGCGCGGTCAATTTTGGTACGTTAACCGTGGTTAGCCTGCTGGGTTTGGGGGTGGTTTTGCGGCGCCGGGTGGCTGGGGCGTGGCTGTTCGCGCTGGCCTTCCTGACCGTTCCGCTCATGTACTACTTCGTTAC
>JAOAPJ010000216.1 GCA_025462805.1 Acidobacteriaceae bacterium | reverse complement strand
TTCTGCTCGGGCTCGCAGAGCACGTGGCCGGAGACGCCCGCGTGGAGCAGCGCCTTCGAGATGCGGTGGATGATGAGGTCCGGGTAGCGGCGGATGGGCGAGGTGAAGTGGGTGTAGTGGCTGGTGGCGAGCGCGAAGTGGCCCTCGTTCTTCTCCGAGTAGCGGGCCTGCTTGAGCGAGCGCAGCATGAGGTGGGCGAGGATGCGCTCCTCTAGCTTGCCGGCGATTTTATGTGCCAGCCGCTGATACATCTTCGGCGTAACCGGGATGTCCTGCGGAATCTCCTGGGTACGCGGGGCGCCACGCTGGCCATGCCGGTTGCGTGCGTTGTGCGCGCGGAACTCGCGGCGCTCGCTCTTGAACTGCACCCGTTTCACCGGCAGCGCGCCGAGCCCGAGCGAGTAGCCAAACTGCGCGGCGGTCTCTTCAAACTCGATGACGCGGCGCGCCTCGGGTTTCTCGTGGATGCGATAGATGGAAGGCGCGTGCTGTTCGTGCCATGCCGCTACGCATTCATTGGCGGAGAGCATGAACTCCTCGATCAGGCGGTTGGCCCAGGTCCGATCGGAGCGCAGGATGCCCTGCATCTCGCCCTGGTCGTTGAAGTCAATGATCGGTTCGGGCAGGTCGAAGTCGATAGAGCCGCGCTGCTCGCGCTTGCGGTTGAGGATCTTGGCCAGCGTGAGCATGCGCTCAAACTCTGGCACGAGCGGCGCGAACTCTGCGCGTGCGGCCTCGTCGCCGGAGAGAACCTGGTGCACCTGGGTGTAGGTCATGCGGCGGACGGAGCGGATGACACCTTCCGAGACCTCATAGCTGTGGATGGCGCCGTCGCGGCCCATCTGCATGATGCAGGAGAGGACCAGGCGGTCTTCATCAGGACGGAGGCTGCAAATGTCGGTCGAAAGCTCCTGGGGCAGCATGGGGACGGCGCGGTCCGGGAAGTAGACCGAAGTACCGCGCAGCCGCGCTTCGAGGTCGAGCGGCGAGCCGGGCGTGACGTACTGGGCCACGTCGGCGATGTGGACCTGTAATTCGTATCCGTCGCCGGTCTCTTTTACCAGGACCGCATCGTCGAAGTCGCGGGCGGTTTCACCGTCGATGGTGACGATGGGCAGGCCGCGGAAGTCACGGCGGCGGCTGACCTCGTTTCGGTCGAGGTGCGCGACGGCGCGCGCGTTCTCGAGCACCGCATCCGGGAAGAGGTGCGGGATGTGGTGCTTGCGGATCATGATCTCGACGTCAACGCCGAAGTCGTCGGGGTCACCCAGGATCTCGAGCACACGGCCACGCGCAGGGCGGTGGAGGGTGGGCCAGTCGGTGATTTCGACATCGACGACCAGGCCCTCGAGGTCCTCGGGATGAGCCTGGGCGCCTTCAGCTTGCCTTGCGGGAGTGTGCTGCGACTTTTTGCCGAGCACCCGATGCGGAGTGTGCTCTGCCTCCAGCCGGGGCACCTCGTCGCCGAAGGGAATGAGAATGGGCCGGGTCATTCGCTCGTCAAAGGGGACGACGTAGTTGCCATCGGCGTGCTCGCCGGTGGCGTAGCGGAAGCGGCCGACAACGGTCGGGCTACGGCGATGCGCGATCTGCACGATGCGGCCGGCGCGTTTGCCGGCGTTCGGGCCCTGGGTGCGCGGGGGCAGCAGCTCGACCAGCACAAGGTCGCCCTGCATGGCGCTGTTCATCTCTCCGGGCGGGATGAAGATGTCGTCGTCTTTGCCGATAGAGGTGTTGGGGCGGACGAACCCGAATCCGTCGCGATGCATGTCCAGCCGGCCGGCGATGAGGTTGCCGCTGCCTTTGGCCGCGTTGGGCAGGCTCCAGTGGTCGCGATCGGCTTTAACCAGCTCGCCGCGGGCAGTGAGGCGGGCTAATTGTTCCAACAGGAGCCGGCGCTCCCGTCCTCCGCCGAGCCCGAGTTCACGGACCAGCTGTTTGTAACCGGCACGTCCTCCGGGGGAGCGGCCGATGCGGGCGAGGAGTTCGCGGTCCGACACCATAGGCTGTTTGGATGGTATCCCGCGCCAGATGGAGATTCTGCAAAGGTTGGCAAAGGTACCACTTAGGTGCAAGATTGCCGGAAATCTTTGTTGACTGGGGATGCAATTTTGCGGGAGAGGTGAGTAAGATGCTGAGAAAGGCCAGCGATTGACGCGGTTTGCCGCAGGGAGTGACCGTTGCGGACAGGCGAGTCGTACACTGAGCCTCCTGAAGCGACGCGCCGCGCAGAGGGCGGGGTGATGGATTCCCGCAAGGCCGTCGGCAGGCCGAGCCCATTTTGCAATATCTGAAAGGAAACACCGAAGCGATGTGGAAACCGAATCAGCCTGGCAGTACTCCTCAATCCCCCAACAACGAGCCGAACCGCCCGGCCACTCCTGCTGCTGGCGGGTTTGAGCCGGCGGCGGGTTCGCGTCCTGCTGCTCCCTCCGCCCAGTCTGCCGCGGCAGATCAGGCCACCATCGGTAAGAGCCTGGTGGTCAAGGGCGAGGTGACCGGTTCGGAGTCGCTCTATATCGATGGCAAGGTGGAAGGCGCCATCAACCTGCCGGGCAACCGCGTGACCGTCGGCCGCAATGGCCAGGTGGCGGCAAATATCTCTGCCCGTGAAGTGGTCGTGCTGGGCAAGGTCCGCGGCAACATCAACGCGAGCGATCGCGTCGACATCCGCAGCGAAGGCTCGCTGACGGGTGATGTGATTGCGCAGCGGATATCGATCGAAGATGGCGCCTTCTTCAAGGGCGGCATCGACATTCGCAAGCCCGGCAGCGGTGACAAGCAGGCGCCCGTCGAGGCAGCCAAGCCGGTCACCGTCTAGGCAGCCGGTCCGAGGCAAGGGTTGAAGGCCCTACAGCGCTCCTCGCGCTGTAGGGCCTTTGTGCGTTGTGGAGGCCCGGCTTGCATCTTCACCGCAACGGCAAGCCCTCGAACGCGAGCCGGCCATGTATACCAAACAGACAACGATGCTCAGTGCATCGCGGCGCTGCCGCCGCGCTTCGGTCGGCGCATGATGAACGGCAGGGGAATCATGCAGAGGGCGGCAAAGGCGAAGAAGCGGATGATGTCGATGTAGGACAGGACCGCCGCCTGCGACTGCAGTTGAGCGTAGAGGCGAGCCATAGCCGCGGCATGCGCACCCGCGGCGGAGATGCCGCCCGTGACCAGATGATGCGTCAGGTTGGCGCTGTCGCTGAGATATGCCGATGAGCCCGGCAGTACATGGGCGCCCAGGTAGGTCTGGTGGCGTTGGGACTGCCGCGCCAGCAGGGTCGCTACCAGAGCCGTACCGACGGATCCGCCGATATTGCGCGCCAGGTTGGTGAGACCCGAGACGTCGTTGTTGTTCTCCATAGGCACGCCGACGTAGGCGAGTGTCTGGATGGGGATGAACAGGAAGCCCAGGCCCGACGCCTGGAAGAAGCGCAGCCATGCCGTATACGACAGCGACATGCCGAGGTTGATCGACGTCATGTGGAACAGCGCGACCGAGGTGACGGTGAAGCCGAAGGCCAGCAGAAAGCGTGGATCCACGCGGGTGATGAGGGCGCCGACGATGGGCATCGCGATCAGGGTGGCGATGGCGCCCAGAGACAGGGTCTTGCCCGCATTGGTGGCGGTGTAGCCCATCAGGGTCTGCAGGAACTGCGGGATCAGGACGGTCGTCCCGTAAAGCGCCACGCCAAGGATGAACATCATCAGGAAGGCCAGGGGATAGGATCGGCTGCGGAAGAGCCGCAGCTCGATGATCGGCTTCTCCCCCCGCCGGATCCTGGATATCTCCCACAGGAGCAGGGCCACCAGGCTGACCACGCAGATCACCGTGAAGCTGGTGATGAAGCGCGAACCAAACCAGTCGTCCTCCTGGCCCTTGTCGAGCACTACCTCCAGGGCACCAAAGCCGAGCGCGGTGAAGAGGAAGCCGACGTAATCGAGTTTGATTTTGCCCTCGCGCGCCTTCTTCACCGCGGCCACCAGGTGTGGCGGGTCTTCGAGGACGCGATGAGTCAGGTACATGGAGAGCAACGCCACCGGCACGTTGATGAAGAAGATCCAGCGCCACTGATAGTTGTCGGTGATCCATCCACCCACGAGCGGCCCGATGGCTGGCGCGGTGACGACGGCGAGGCCGTAGAGGGCGAATGCCTGGCCGCGCCTGGCCGGCTCAAACGTATCTGCCAGGATGGCTTGTTCCGATGTAGCCAGCCCTCCGCCGCCCAGGCCCTGCAGGACGCGAAAGAACAGGAGGAGCGGCAGCGAGGGCGCGAGGCCGCACAGCAGTGAGCTGGCCCCGAACATCGCCACACACGTCATGTAGAAGCGCTTGCGGCCGATGAGCGTCGCCAGGTAGCCGCTGATCGGGAGAACGACAGCGTTGGCTACCAGGTAGGAGCTGATGACCCAGGTGGCTTCACTCTGGCTGGCGGCGAGCGAGCCGGCGATGTGCGGCAGCGAGACGTTGGCGATGGAGGT
>JAOAPJ010000212.1 GCA_025462805.1 Acidobacteriaceae bacterium | reverse complement strand
CGGCGCCGGCGAACGTGGGGAGCGGACGTTGCGCTTTGCTCCGGTGGAAGACTTCGACGCACGCCTCGATGCTCTGGGCCACATGCCCTTGCCGCCGTACATCCGTCGCGAGGACGCTGCGCTCGATCGTGATCGCTACCAGACGGTCTACGCAGCGCGGCGCGGATCGGCCGCCGCCCCCACCGCTGGCCTGCACTTTACGCCAGAGCTGCTCCAGCAGATTCGCGCGGCCGGGGTGCACGTCTGCTCTGTCACACTCCACGTAGGGCTCGGGACCTTCCAGCCCGTGCGCGTCGCGGATACGGAGCAGGTCCATCTGCACAGTGAGCGCTACGAACTCCCCAACGCGACTGCGGAGCACATCAACGCAGCCAAACGATATGGCCGCCGAGTCATCGCCGCCGGAACCACCACCGTCCGCACCCTGGAGCATTGTGCTGCTAGCAGTGCGGACGACCAGCTCCATCCCCATGCCGGGGCAACCAGTATCTTCATCTCGCCCGGATATCGCTTCCGCGTCGTCGACGCCCTCTTGACCAACTTTCACCTGCCGCAATCCACTCTGCTGATGTTGGTCTCTGCCTTCGCCGGGCGAGACAATACCCTTGCGGCCTATCGCCACGCCGTGGAGGCGCATTACCGCTTCTTCTCCTACGGCGATTGCATGTTCATCTCATAAACCAGGAGCACCATGCCGAAATCTGAAACGAAGCCGCCGGTCTTCCTGCTGGACTCCATGTCCTTCATCTTCCGCGCATACCACGCGATGCAGCGGCAGCGGCCCATGTCCACCCGCAGCGGCGTACCCACGGCGGCGAGCTACGTCTTCGTGAACATGATCAACAAGCTGCGCCGCGATTTCTCGCCGCATTACTTCGCCGCCATCTTCGACACCATGACGCCGGTCTTCCGCGACCAGCGCGCGAAGGACATGAAGACGGTTCGCAAGTTCAACATCAAGACGCAGCAGTTCGATGAGATCGCCTACGAAGGCTACAAGGCCAACCGCACCGAGATGCCGCCCGATCTCGCCCAGCAGATCCCCTATATCCGCCGCGCGCTCGAGGCCTTCCACATCCCCATCATCCAGTACGAAGGCTTCGAGGCCGATGACGTCATCGGCACGCTCTCCCATAAGGCGGAGGCCGCGGGCCACAAGGTCTACATCGTCTCCAATGACAAGGACATGCTGCAGCTGGTCACCGATCAGGTGCTGGTCCTCAACCCAGTCAAGGAAAATCTCGTGCTGGATCCTGCGGCGGTGAAGGAGACGCTGGGCGTTCCGCCTGAGCGCGTCATCGACGTGATGGCGCTGCGCGGCGATTCGGTTGACAACATTCCCGGAGCTCCGGGCATCGGCGACAAGGGGTCGGTCGAACTGATTCAGCAGTTCGGGTCGCTTGAGGCAACGCTCGACCGCGCCGATGAGGTGAAGCGCAAGACCTACCGCGAATCGCTCCAGAACAACCGCGACAACATCCTGCTCAGCAAGGAGCTGGTCACCATCCACTGCAGCGTGCCCGTGGACCTGGAGCTCGAGCGTATGGAGACGCAGGAGCCGGACCTCGCCGCCGCGCGCGCTCTTTTCAATGAGCTTGAGTTCACTACGCTGCTGAAAGAGCTGGCGCCCGCCATCGATGCGGCGCGTTCCGAGCTGATCGTCACGCCCACCGATGCCGACTACGCTCGCTTCTTCGCGGCCGCGCGCAGTGGTTTTGCCATCGCCGTGGACATCAGCGCATTCGAGGCAGTGGCGCAGCAGATCAGTGAGGAACAGACCGAGGCTGCCGAGGAAGAGGCGCCCATGTTGCGCAATCTGTCGCTGCTGGACATGGTCGAGACTGCCGAGCGTGAAGAGAAGGCCTCCGGACGTCAGCACTTTGTGGCGGCCTCGGCGGAGGAAGGCCTGGCGCTGCGCCTCTCCTTGACCTCTGCGCAATGCGAGCCGCTCAAGGCGCTGCTGGAAGATGCGTCGGTCCCCAAGTCGGTGCACGATCTCAAGGCAACGCTGCGCGTCCTCGAGGAGCACGGCATCACCATCACAGGCGTGCAGGATGACCTGATGCTCTACTCCTACCTGATCAACCCCACGCATGCGTCGCACAGGCTATCGGATGTGGCAGCACGCTTCAGCAGTACACCCCTGGCCGAGATCGGCGATCGTCAGTTGCCGGAGTACGCCGCGGTCATCCGGCTGCTCGCCGCAACCATGCGCAGCGATGTTGAAGCTATCCAGGCGAACACCGTGTACGAGACGATCGACCGGCCGCTGGTGCCGGTGCTGCTGGCGATGGAACGTGCCGGCGTGCGCGTCGACCTCGCAGTTCTGGCGCGGCTCGAAAAGGAACTCAACGCCGAGATGTCTGAGGTCAGCGAGCAGATCTTCGAGCACGCGAGCCAGCGCTTCAATCTGAACTCCCCCAAGCAGCTTGGCGATGTCCTCTTCAACAAGATGATGCTGCCCAAGCCAATCAAGTACGGCAAGGGCAAGGTCGTCTCCACCGCACAGGATGTGCTCGAAGAACTCGCGATCCATCACCCCATAGCCGCCCAGGTGCTCCAGCATCGCCAACTCGCGAAGCTCAAGTCGAATTACGTCGACTCACTGCCGCTGCTCGCCGACAGCGAGGGTCGCGTGCATACCACCTTCAACCAGGTAGGCACGGCCACCGGGCGGCTGTCCTCGACCAACCCCAACCTGCAGAACATTCCCATCCGCACCGAGAAAGGGCGCGAGATCCGCGCCGCCTTCATCGCCGCGCCGGGGCGCGTCCTGCTCGCGGCAGACTACTCGCAGATCGAGCTGCGGCTGATGGCGCACTTCTCCGAAGATCCCTTGCTGGTGGAGGCCTACCGCACCGGTCAGGACATCCACACGCTCACGGCATCCGAGGTCTTCGGCGTTCCCGCATCTTCCATGAGCAAGGAGACGCGCAACCGTGCCAAGGCAGTAAACTTCGGCATCGTCTACGGCATCTCGCCCTTCGGCCTTGCGGCGAATCTGAACATCCCGCAGTCCGAGGCGAGACTCTACATCGACACCTACTTCGATCGCTACGCAGGCGTACGGCGGTTCATTGATCGCGTGCTCGAAGAGACCCGCACCACCCAGGCCGTTCGTACCATGTTCGGCCGCGTGCGTCCCATTCCAGATATCCAGAGTCGCAATCCGAACCTGCGCGGCTTCGCCGAACGTACCGCCGTGAATACACCGCTGCAGGGCACCGCCGCGGACATGATCAAGGTAGCCATGCTGCGCATCGACGCCAAACTGCGCGAAAAGAAACTGGCGACAAACATGACCCTGCAGGTGCACGACGAACTGCTCTTCGATGTACCGCACGATGAAGTCGACGAGGTGAGCGCGCTGGTGAAGCACGAGATGGAGAATGTGGTCGCACTCAGCGTTCCCATCGTCGCCGACATCGGCGTCGGCCAGAACTGGCGCGACCTGAAGGGCTAGAGCATTTTTCCTATGCGGGTAGACGGGCCAGCGAAAACGACGGTGCCCTTTTCTTTAAGAAAGCCACTCTGAGAAGATCTCCGCGGTTCACAGAATTAGGAAAAGTGCTCTAAACGCCAAGCGCGCTGCGTAGGGCATCCGCGATCCGCCCGGCGTGCCGCTCCATCTCTTCGCGGGATTCGGCCTCGATCATCACCCGGGCCAGCGCCTCGGTCCCGCTGTAGCGCACCACCACGCGGCCCTTGCCGTTCAAGGCCATCTCTGCGTCGTGGATACACCGCCGAACCTCGGGCAGTTGATCCAGCGGCTGCTTCTCGCGCACGCGCACGTTTACAATCACTTGCGGAAAGACCGTGAGATCGGCGACAAGCTCATGCAGCGGCTTGCCCGAACGTTGCACGATATCCAGCACCAGCAGCGCCGTCATCAAGCCGTCGCCCGTTGTGCTGTGCGCGGGG
>JAOAPJ010000191.1 GCA_025462805.1 Acidobacteriaceae bacterium | reverse complement strand
AGCCGAGCTGATTGCTGAGGCTCGGCTCCAGCACGCCTTTGCCGAAGCTGGCGCGCAGCTTGGTGCCACTGAGCAGCCCCTGCTGCTGCGGGCGGAAAAGGTAATACGCGAGCGAGAGACGCGGCGTGGTCTCGATGCCGAAGACCTGGTTCTTCTCGATGCTGCTGCCCGCTGTGTAGTAGAGGCGATTGCGCAGGTCGCCATTGATCTGCATGCGGTAGCCGTAGTTGCTGCGCTCGACCGACTGCGTGGATGCGCTGGTGCTGGTGGCGGAGGCGCGCTCGTCCTCGTACTGGAAGCCGGCGAGGGCGATGATGTGCGGGGTGAACCGGTAGTCGCTTTGCGCGTAGACGAAGTCGCGACTCGAAGGAGTTATATAGGAGCTCGGATAGGTGCCCGCGAACTGAAAGATCGCCTGGCCGCTGACGGTGTAGCCGTTGGCGCCGCGCAGCGTGACTTGCTTGCCCAGATACTCGCTGGGCGAGCCGGTGTTGAACGGATCGTAGGGGATGCCGGTCGGTGCGTAGTCATAGAACTGTCCGCGCAGACGGAGCGCGCCGTAGCGAACGAGGTTGTGCCAGCGGTCGTTGTGCTCGTTCTCGACGGTCGCGCCGATATAGGTGTCCTGCTCCTTCTGCGCGGCGTCATCGGGGATGCCGTAGAGCAGGAACGCGTTGGGATTGCCAGCGACTGTGTTGAGGTGGCGAACGGTGACGCGCGCGCTGGTATCTGGTCGAAGATTCCAGCCGAAGTTGCCGGCATACGTGCCGTTGTGGAATTGGCTGTGCGGGACGCTGTTCGCAGTATCGAAGCGCGAGTAGGCAGAGAAGTAATCGATCTGCTTCCATGCGCCCGCGAGCGATCCTTCCTGGCCATAGGTGCCGAAGTTGCCGCCATCGACCGCGTAAGTGAGCAACGGCAGCGGCGTCACACCGTGCGCGGTGGTGAGCGTGACCACGCCAGCCAATGCGTCAGAGCCATAGAGGGCGCTGTTGGGGGCGCGCAGAATCTCGGCGCGATCGATGCCGGTGGCGGCCAGGTTGGCAAACTCCGTGAAGCCGCCGAGGTCGTTTGCTGGGATGCCGTCGATCAGCACCTTGGTGGCGTCGCCATTGCCACCTCGGACGAAGAGAGAGGTGGTGCCGCCGCGCTGACCAGTCTGGACCAGTTGTAAGCCGGGTACGAGGCGGAGCGATTGCTGGGTGTCGGCATGCTGGTCCAACTGCGCGGGTGTGAGCACGGTGACGGCGGCGCCGGTCTGCGCGAGGGGAACCGGTGTGCCGGTGGTGGTGACGGTGATCTGCTCTGTGCGCGTGCCGACGCCCAGGATCGCGTCCTGCTGCACGCTCTGATTTGCGGCGACGGCGATAGATTCAGAGACGAAGTCGCTGAAGGTGGCCGCACTGACACGCACGCGATAGCGGCCAGGTGCTGGGACGGTTAAGCGGTAGGCGCCGCTGGTATCGCTGACGGATGAAGAGACGGCGTGATCGTCGCCCTGCTCAATATTGAGAAGCTCGACCTTCGCATTCGGAACGACAGCGCCGAGCGAGTCGCGTACAGTGCCCTGGACGGAGCTGGGCGTCGTGGCGACGGCGAGTGCGGGGAGAGTGAGCAGCAGTCCCGCCACGCCGAGCGTGCGGAGATGAAGATAGAACATAGGCATACATTCCCCTCGGAACGTGCGCAGCGGGACCGGTCTCCTGACTTGCGCTTCACGGAAGGGGAGCTGCCTTCCCAGAGCTTCTGCTCCAGTGGCTGTGTTGCGTCGCTCCCGCTCTCAGCGCTTACAGTTACGGGGTAGTGGCGGACTTTCACCGCCTTCCCGAACATCCTGCTGGTAACGAGTTATGGTGGAGATAGCCGAGGCTATCTCAGGGATGAAGCTGTTTCGCTAAGTCCTCCATGGCATCGAAGAGCACAGGGCTGGGCAGCTCCATCCGCTCGTCGGTGTAGTAGACACGGCGCTGTGCGACTGCCGGCAGCTCCTTCCAGCCAGGCATCTGCAGCAGCGCGTCGAGACTCATCTTCGAGTTCCTCATCAGAATGAGCGCCTGCGGCGAGCGGGCGACAACTGTCTCCAGGCTGACCTGCGGCCATTCCTGCGCGATGTCGTCAGTGACTGATCGTGCTCCCGCGATGGTGAGGACCTCTGTGATAAAGGCGTGGCTGCCGATGGTGATCACGGGGCTGTACCAGATGGGCATGAAGACGGGGATCACCGGCTGCTGCCGTGCGTGAAGACGGACGGCCTGCACGCGCCCCCGGAGTTGAGCGACCAGATCGCGGGCACGCTGCTCGCGATTGAGCGCCTCTCCCAGACTGGTGATGGAGGCGAGGATGCCGTCGACGCCATGGGGATTGAGCATGAAGACGGTGACGCCGAGACGCTCGAGTTGCCCGACGGTTTCGCTGCGGTTGCTGTCTCCGCTGCCGAGCACGAGATCGGGATGGAGCGCAACGATCTTCTCGAGCGAGGGAGTGAGGGGAAGGCCGATGCTGGGCTTCTGCCGAGCCTCAGTGGGGTAGCGGGTGTAGTCGGAGACGGCGATGACCTCTGCGCCTGCGCCGAGCGCGTAGGCGTCATCGGCGACGCTGGGGATGAGGCAGACGATGCGCTGCGGATGATCGGGGACATGCACGATGCGGCCCAGTTGATCTGTCACCTGTCGCGATGCGTGCGAGAGCGCGGAAGTGCAGAGTGCGGCCGCAGCGAAGGCTGTGGCGCGGAGTGCGCGAAGGAATCGGCCGCGCTGAGCGTGGCTCAAGCGAGTGCCCCCTTGAGTAGGGACGGGAGGCCGGCGACCATAAAGATCACATCATCCGAAAGCCGGGCCATGCGCTGGTTGGTTTCGCCGAGGAGATCGCGGAAGAGCCGGCCGGAGGCGAACGCGGGGACGATGCCGCTGCCGACTTCGTTGGAGATCATGACGACCGAGCAGGCGGCGGCTTCTATCGCGGCGCAGAGGTCATCGACATGCGCGTCGATCGCAGCCAGATCGCCTGCTGCCTTGGTCATCAGATTGGAGACATAGAGGGTGAGGCAGTCGATGAGCAGCAGGTCGAAGTTGGGGGACTGCTCGCGCACGATGCGATCGATGGCCACGGGCTCTTCAAACGTCGGCCACGCGGCGGAGCGGTCGGCGCGATGCCGATCGATCTTGCGTCGCATCTCGTCATCCACGGGCTGTGCCGTCGCGATGAAGCCGACAGAGTCAGCACGCTCGGCGAGCGTCTGTCCATACCGGCTCTTGCCACTGCGAACGCCACCAAGCACCAGCGTGACGGTCTTGCTGGACCGGTCAGGCATACGGTTCTTTCGGAGGGTCGCGGGAAGAAATAGCGGCTCATCGACGGAGTCGCTGCGACTCACGCCGAATGCTCTGCGGCCCTCCCATCGAGGCCACACAACGCCGAGACTGTCACCTGGCCGGTCTCCTGACTTGCGCTTCCAGCGAGTGGAACGGCCTTCCCAGGGTGATTGCCCCAGTGGCTGCATCTCTGCGTGTTCCGCTCTCGGCGCTTACAGTTACGGGGTAGTGGCGGACTTACACCGCCTTCCCGACACCAAGTGATATCCGATTTATATGCGGTGG
>JAOAPJ010000166.1 GCA_025462805.1 Acidobacteriaceae bacterium | reverse complement strand
GCTATGGCTTAATGGAGGCTTCGTTCTCTCGTACGCTCAATCTGCAGCGCGATCTCTACCAGTCGACGGCAGAGTATCTCGAAGCCTTGGAGGAAACTCAGAGGCAGTATGTCATATTGAATGGCTTTCTCTATTCCGAGGGACTTGATCCAGCCGGGAGCGCTGACCCAGTCAACCGGCAAAGTACCGGGGCTGCGATGGCTACCCCACGGGGCTCCTTGGGTTCATCGATGAGCAATTCCGGCCTTTCGGCCTTGCCCTGGCAAGGAGGATCGCAATAGAAAGACCAAGTATAACTGTGAAGTTTGACCTAGTGGTCCCAGATTGGCTGGGGTTTGGAGATGCCGTATGACGATCCGGGCGCATCCGCTTCCCAAGTAAGTCACTGGCCATCAACCTGTCGCAATGCGTTCGCTCCAGAAATGACAGGACTGTCTCGCCGCGTACGTCCTGCATCCTAGAAGGGAGATGGGGATCGCCCCCGCGATCACCATTCACAGCAGGTCAGAGCGAACAACATGAAAGTAATGGAGAGAGGGAAATGCCTGCATCTCGTCTCGGTCTTCGGCGTAGCGCTGACTACCGCTTGTATGGTTCTGGGGCTTTCGGGGTGCCTCGTCGTGGGATACTCCAGCAGGGGTGGCGCCTTCATTTGGCCTGGCGGTTTTGGCCTCCTCGTCCTCTTAGCCATCCTGTATTTCTTCCTGCGCGGTAGGTAGCGAACACTGCAAACAGAGGGTATCTCGCAGGCGTCGCCACTCTCGATGTGGCGTATGCTCCGTCTGAGGCTGATAGCTGGAGGAATCTCGTTCTGAGGGCCGTTTCGCGCTGTTGTCCAGCTAGTTCCCGTGCGGGGCCATGCGGCGCAACGTCAGAACCCTTCCTATCATCACAGTTAGGCAGCGCACCGAAGGGCCGCGAATCCGTCCTCAATATACAAAGGAGCCAGCAACGTGCATCTGCCGAACCTGTTCCGAGTCTCGATAGCCGCTTTAGTCGTCTCCGCCTGCCTGAGTTCTCAGGCGCAGCAACCCACGACGTCCCAAACAACTCAGACGACCACCACCACGAGCGCATCTGCTATGTCGAAATCCGACATCAAGAAACAGCGTCGGCAACAGAAGCACCAAGAGAAGGCGGCGAAGGCCCAGGCAAAAGCAGACAAGCACCAGGCGGACGCTAAGAAGGAGCAGGATAAGTCCGTGCAGGAGAGCGAGAAGGCGGCAGTTCCCCAGAAATGAGCTTCCAGATCTCGGGTGGCACGATCAAGGCCGTCTGCCTTCTCGCAGCGACTCGCCACACCACCACCACCTGCTCTGGTTCAGGGCTCACTCGCGACCGCTACCTACTTCGACATTCAACCGCAACTCCTGCTTTAGCGAGCCTCGTGGAAATCGAAATACGCCAGATTCATCTGGCCTTCCGTAGCGATATGGACGGTCAGCAGAGTCTTGCCCGCCGGAAGCTGCAGTCGCACCAGATCGCGGGCGAGGTTCCAATGATGCCACTGCCGCCACGCTAATGGATCGTCCGCGTTGAACGTAGATGCTATCGCCAGCGGCTCCCCCGCGGGCTTTCCATTCACATCCAGGCTGATGCTTCCGCCCTGGTGCGAAGTATAGAGAAGATCCGCACTGTAGACGCCCGCGTGCGCTACTTCCACTGTTATGTTGAACCACTCTCCTGGCTCAGTCCAACCGACATAGAGTTGATCCTCCGGCGGCTGGGCCACGTCATACGGGGTGTTGTCGAAGTGATCGCGGAACTTCGTGTAGGAGATATCGACGCCCTCGTCCATGCGGAACTCATTCAGGTAAGTTCCATCCTTGGGGTTCAGCGCCCCGCTGCCATTATTCTTTGCATCTTGGTCGTGATAAGCGACGCCTTCGCCGCCCAGGTCGTAGAAGGCGCACTGCACCTTGCCGGGGATTTTCTGGGCTCCCGAAGTGTGGCGGTCATCGTGGTACGGCGTTCCGTGATAGCTCGCCGGAAATTCTGCGCCTGCACCACCAGCCATAAGGCTTGTCGTCAGAGTGACCAACCCCAAGACGCACCACTGAAAGACACGCCACTGAAAGACCCGCCAACGAAGCTGTACGCCCAGACCCGTTCCCAGCAATCAGCCCTCCGTCTCCAAAGCTGCTTAGCCGGAGCCAACACCCCGCCGGGCCACTATACAGCCAACGAGCATCGCTGTAATCGTACCGGTCTCCGGCTTTCACGGCGGGAGGGAATCAGCAGCACAGTCAGGACAGCACATGGCTACTCTCACGGACTCTCTGAAGGAGAAGATTCACGGGAGGAGTCACCCCTCTGGCCAGTCGTTCGTTCCGCATGCAACTGCTCGCGGAGGATCTGGTTCTTCGTCAGCAGCAGGCAGACCCACTCCTGCAGGCGCTCCACCTTTGCCTGCCAGTCTTCTTCTCGCTCCCAATGGTCCGCCGAAGCTCGAACCTGCACCGTACTCTCCATCTTGATCCTCATGGGTGCGGGCTCGTTGCCCGCCGGGCGTGGTGAACTCGATGGCCGGCTACGCACTGAAGCTGCGAAGCGAATGACTCACTGCAAGGTACCGTGCTCAGGAAACCCGCGAAAGCCCCGATTGTGTCCTGCCATGCAAACACTTTAGGGTGGGGAAGTCGCTCCCGACGCTTGAATGGCCTGAGCGGGCGTCCCGAGTCGCGCTCAGGCGATCGACTCAGCCCCTCCCGGCACTCCTCTGTCAGCGTTACAGGCACGACCCCATCTCTGGTACTTTGAGCCATACTTTGTGTACTGACGCACCTGATCGCAGGCTTGTTTCATCCTCCGTCGGTTTGAGAGGGAAGATAGCCGTCTGCGGGGCCAAGAAAGCACAAAACCTCATGAAGGGTTTGTGAATTGTCCGCTGCCAGGTCATACCGCAAACCGCGACGATCGCATCTGCTCCTAGCGATCCTCAATCTTGCGCTTGTTGGTTGCCGCTTACCTCACCAGCCAGGAACGCCCTCCCTCGAGATCACGCAGGTGCCGGCCGCCGACCCTGGCGGTCCGGGCCGTCTGGACTTCATCGAAGGCAGGACCAGGGGCGCCGCATCCGGCCAGCAGGTCGTGCTTTACGTTCACAGCGGGAGTTGGTGGGTACAGCCCTTTGCCAACCAGCCCTTCACGAAGATTCAGTCTGACGCAACCTGGAAAAATTCAACTCACCTTGGCACTGAGTATGCAGCACTGTTGGTACAACCGGATTACCACCCGGCGCCAAAGCTTGCAGCGCTTCCCCGCGAGGGGGATGGTGTCCTCGCGGTGGTCGTCGCGAAGGGCAAGGCGGGAAAGCCGATTATTGACAAGGTGATCCGCTTTAGCGGTTTCGACTGGCATGTCCGGGCGGCGGGAAGCGACCGGGGCGGCGAAACCAATCCCTATGATCCTGACAATGCCTGGACGGATAACAACGGCTATCTCCACCTTCGGATCAGGGCCAGCGAAGGGGAGTGGTCCTGTGCGGAGGTGTCCCTCGCCCGCAGTCTCGGCTATGGCTCATACAGATTCGTGGTGCAGGATATCTCTCATATGGAACCGGCCGCCGTGCTCGGCATGTTCACCTGGGATGAGGCAAAGTTGGAGGACACCCGCAAAGAGCTGGACATAGAGATCAGCCAGTGGGGTAAACCCGGCAACAAGAACGCACAGTACGTCGTTCAGCCGTTCTATGTCCCGGGAAATCTTGCGCGCTTCAGCGCCCCGCCGGGAGAGCTTACCCATCTGCTCCGTTGGCAACTGGGCAGCGCATCGTTCAACACGGTACGAGGAAACGGGAAGAGCACCGGCTCAAAGCTCGTGAGTGAACATCTCTTCACCTCCGGTGTGCCGGTCGCCGCCGGCGAAAATGTTCACATCGATCTGTACGCCTACCACCACACAAAGGATCCTCTGCAGCACGAAGCCGAGGTTGTCATTGAGAGCTTCGACTATCTCCCTTAGTGGTCAACAGAACGGCGGCGGCGGCCCGATCCGCTGGTTTGCCGCTGCCCTCCTTGGTCTCTGCGTTGTCGCTGCAGCCCACGCACTCGATAGCGCGAGAGCCATGTCGCAGTACATCCACGACGCATGGGGAACTCAGGGAGGCTTTCTCGGTGGAGACATCTATGCCATCAGCCAATCTTCCGATGGCTATCTCTGGATCGGCACTGCGCGCGGACTGGTCCGCTTTGATGGCTCGAGCTTCTCGCTGATGCAGCGGCCCGTGCCGGATGCGCCTGCCATAGGCCCGGTGCGCGGACTCGAATCCGACGCCGACGGCAACCTCTGGGTCCTCCTCGAGGGCCCGCACATGCTTCGTTATCGCGCAGGCAAGTTCGAGGACGTCTTCGCTCACTACGACCTCCAAGGACTCAGCCTCACTGCAATGTCACTTGATAGCGATGGCAACCTGCTCGTGGCCGAGCTCGGCGACCGCGTACTGCGCTATCGCAACGGGGGCTTCGAGACCGTCGTACCCGCCGACAACATGCCGGGAACGGTAATCGCGATTGCCGAGACCAGGGACCACAGCATCTGGATGGCTATCCAGGATGACGCGCTCTACCGCATGAGCGAAGGCCCGAACTCTGATGTCTCACGTGTATTGGCGGACGCGAGCGTCACCAGTCTGCTTCCGGCGACCAATGGAGGGTTGTGGATCGGGACCGATCACGGCATCCGCTTTTGGGGTGAAAGCGGAATCGGGGGAACCCTCTTGCCCTCCTCCATCACACAAGGCCGGGTGATGGCGATGACAAAAGACCGCGAGTTCAACCTTTGGGTGGGCACCGATCACGGTCTCGTCAGGATCGATCGCGCCGGCGTGGCTTCATCCGATGATCTGCACTGGAGTTCCGCCAGCGAACTCACCGCGATCTACACGGATCGCGACGGTGACGTGTGGATTGGAGGGCGGCAAGGCATCCAACGCCTGCGCGACGGCACGTTCAAGATGTACACGACCGCCCAGGCGCTGCCTTCAGACAGTAACGGTCCGCTCTACGTCGACGCCGAGGGTCGAACCTGGTTCGCCCCGCTCTCCGGAGGTCTCTACTGGTTAAAGGGTGGGCACGTCGGTCACATCACCGCCGCTGGACTCGGAAGCGATGTCGTCTATTCCATCAATGGCGGTGGAAATGAAATCTGGTTGGGCAGACAGCGGGGCGGGCTCACCCGCGTGATCTGGACCGGCCATGCTTTCATGACGCAAACCTACACTCAGGCAGATGGATTGGCGCAGAACAGCGTCTATGCCGTCCATCGCAGTCGTGATGGAACAGTGTGGGCGGGCACCGTCAGTGGCGGGGTGAGCAGATGGAAGAACGGCACGTTCACCAGCTACTCCGCTGCGAATGGGCTCGCATCGAATGCGGTCACTTCAATCGTCGAGGGCCAGGATGGCAGGATGTGGTTCGCCACTCCGGCTGGTCTGAGCTCTGTCGCCAATGGGAATTCGATGGCGCGTGTCGTCGAAAGCGGACTGCCTTCGCAGAACGTGACCACGCTGTTCGAGGATCGGACGGGCGTACTGTGGATCGCGACAGCCAACGGGCTGGCATTCCTCTCTTCAGGACAGCTCGTGATACCGCGCAATCTACCGGAGACACTCCGCGAACAGATACTCGGCATGGCGGACGATGAACGCGGCTCCTTGTGGATTGCGACTTCGGACCACGTCGTCCAGGTAAATCGCAAACGCCTTCTGAGCGGATCGCTGACTGACGCTGATGTCCAGAGCTATGGGACGAACGACGGTCTGCTCAGCCTGCAAGGTGTCCGGCGGGAGCGATCCGTCATCGCGGATCTCCTCGGGCGCATCTGGTTCTCTCTCAGCCGCGGGATTGCTGTGACGGATCCGAAGCTCACCGCCGCCAGCATTTCGCCCGTCATGGTACGGGTCGACTCCATGTCTGCCGGTGGCGAGCCGGTCGATCCGCTGAATCCGCCTAAGATAGCCGCTGGCAATCGCGCCATCACCTTCAACTATGCGGCGACAAGCCTCTCTCCTCCGGATCGCGTGAGGTTTCGCTACAAGCTGGAAGGATCAGGCGAGGGTTGGAGCGACCCGGGTCCGTCACGCCAGGTCGTCTAGACGAACCTTGGCCCGGGCTCCTACCGATTCCTCGTTATCGCTTCCAACAGCGAGGGGCTATGGAATGGTCCGGAGACTGTCGTCCCCTTCGTGATCAAACCAGCCTTCTGGCAGACCTGGTGGTTTCGCATTCTGTGGGTTGCAGTCGGCATCCTGGTCGTCTTCGCAATCTATCGTCTGCGCATGTACGAACTGACCAAGCGGCTGAACGCCCGCTTCCAGGAGCGGCTCGCGGAACGAACCCGCATCGCACAGGAACTGCATGACACCCTCTTGCAAGGGGTCTTGAGTGCTTC
>JAOAPJ010000156.1 GCA_025462805.1 Acidobacteriaceae bacterium | reverse complement strand
ACCCTCGCCCTGCTCGCCACCAGCTTCGGCGTGCTCGCCGCGCTGATGTCTGCCGTCGGCCTCTACGGCGTGCTCGCCTTTGACACCGTGCAGCGCACCCGCGAGATCGGCGTGCGCATGGCCCTGGGGGCCAGCCGGCGCTCCGTCGCCCGCCTGCTGATGATGGAAACTCTGCGCCTCGCCGGCCTCAGCATCCTCCTCTCCCTGCCGCTGGCCTGGGCCTTCGCACGCCTGGCGAAGTCCGTTCTCTTCGGGGTCCAGACCGCTGACCCGGTCACCTACACCGCCGTCGCGCTGCTGGTCGCCAGCGTTGCGCTCGTCGCCTCGGCCATCCCCACCTGGCGCGCCGCCTCAGTCGAACCCATGCGTGCCCTCCGTTACGAGTGAAACGCCCGCGCCCGTGCCTCATCCGTAACCCACGAACTTCCGCTGCTGCTCCTCAGACCTTCATGCTCTGCATATGATGGCTCAACGCCCTTCGAACAGCCGCTCCGGAGCCTAGGGCCACTCATCTTCGGCGCAGGGTCTGCTGCAAACGGCCCTCGCCGTACCCAGCGTCTGAGGTAATGTATGCAGGCACGACCAACGGTCCCCCAACGACAGCGCGGCGGCATCACTCTGAACCCGCTGCTGCTGGTCGGCCTGGTCATCCTCACTTTCTACTTCGCACGCGATCTCGTGGTGCCGCTCGCGTTTGCGCTGGTGCTCAATTTCCTGCTCTCGCCCGCTGTTGCCTGGCTGGAGCGCCGCCGCCTGCGCCGCGCGCCCGCCGTCGTCCTCGTCATCCTGGTGTTCTTCTCCGGCCTCGGAGTCACCGGCTGGGTGGTCGCTCGCCAGATCGTCCACGTCGCAGAGATGCTGCCCGATTATCGCGAGAACATCCAGGCCAAGATCGACAGCCTGCATACCCCCATCGGGGGCGCCGCCGGGAAGGCGGTGCGCTCGCTCGAGGAGATGTCGCAGCAGCTCTCAAAGGGCGAGAGCACCCTCAACACACCCACTCCTGACGCGGGCGCGCCCACGACGCACCGCCGCCGCAGCCGCCTTGGCACTGCTCCTTCCGCCACGACTGACAAAGCAGCCACCCCGCAGTCGCCGATGCCGGTGCAAATCGTCGAGCCGCCCGAACCGGTCGTCCGCTACCTGCAGGACATCTTCTCGCCCGTGCTGCGCCCCCTCGCCGCCTGCGGCATCGTGCTGGTCTTCACGCTCTACATGCTGATGAACCGCGAGGACCTGCGCAATCGCATGCTGCTGCTGGCCGGCATGGGGCGGCTCAGCCTCATGACCCAGGCGCTCCGCGATGCCGCAGAACGCATCAGCACCTTCCTCGTTTGGCAGTTCATCGTGAACACCGCCTTTGGCCTGCTCTTTGGCTTGGGCTTGTTCTTCATCGGCGTGCCGGACGCGACCCTGTGGGGCGCGCTCGCTGCCATCTTCCGCTACATCCCCTACGTCGGCACGGCCGTTTCTGGCCTGCTGCCCATGCTCTTCTCGATCGCCATCTTCCCCAATTGGCGGCCCGGATTCGAGATTCTCGGCCTCTACGCCGCACTTGAGATCACGACCGCCAACTTCGTCGAGCCCGTGCTCTACGGCTCGCGCACCGGCGTCTCTGCCCTGGCCCTGCTGGCCTCCGCCATCTTCTGGAGCCTGCTTTGGGGCTGGCCTGGCCTGGTGCTCGCCACGCCCCTCACTGTCTGTCTCATCGTGCTCGGCCGGCATGTGCCGCAGCTCCGCTTCCTGCACGTCCTGCTGGGCGATGAAGCCGAGCTCTCCCCCGAGGCCAAGTTCTACGAGCGCCTGCTGGCCATGGACCTGAACGAGGCACATGCCATCGCCGACCGGTTCCTTGAGCGGCGCCCCCTCATCGACTTCTACGACACCGTGATGCTGCCCGCGCTCGGACTCGTCGAGCAGGACCGCCACAAAGGCGCCTTCGATGACACCCGGGGAACCTACCTGCTGCTCAGCGCGACTGAGCTGGTCGCCGAGTTGAGCGAATACAAGTCCCCCGCCAGCGCTGCTTCTCCGGATAAGGAAACAGTGGCGGTCACCAAAGAAAACGAGCCCGAGGCTCCCAACGGTTGCGCCATCATCTGCATCCCTGCCGGCGATCAGGCGGACGAACTCGCCGCCATGATGCTGGCTCAGTTGCTCGAACAGGGGCACCACCACACCATGCTGCTGCCGACCGGCTCGGTCACCACCGAGGTCCTCGAGCGCCTGGCGCAGGATCCGGCAACCATCCTCTGCATCTCGGCACTGCCCCCATTCGTCTTTACCCAGACCCGGGCGCTCTGTCAGAACCTCCGCGAGCACCTGCCCCAGAACCGCATCCTTGTCGGCATGTGGCAGTCGCCCCAGAACCCCGACCTCATCCGCGAACGCTTCGGCAGCGCAGCGCCGGATCGCGTCACCACCAGCCTCGCGGCCGCCCTCGCGCAGATCGAGCAGTGGGAGCACAGCCGGCAGGACGAAGATGAGGCCGCCGCCCTGCAGAGAGTCACTGCGGAGTGATGATGCCGCCCACCCGTTGACGCGCGGGCAGCGGCTCACCCCTGCGGTCCCGCTCCAGCGTCGGGGTTCCTTCGCCGTTTGTCTGCTTCTTCCCTTTCGGGGTAGTTTTCGCGGCCTGCGGCGACTTACCTTTGTCTGCCTTTGATGTTGCCTTCGATTGCTTCACAGTGGCTCTCTTCGGGTTCATCCGGCTGTTGCCCGGGCGTTCTACACTCGACTGTATGCCATCGCACGTTCGACTGGTCGCTATCGATATCGATGGCACACTCCTCCCCTCGATCGGCACCACGATTAGTGAGCGCAACCGCCGCGCGCTGCGTCGCGCGCAGGATGCCGGCCTCCATGTCGTGATCGCCACCGGACGCCGTCACCAGTACGCGGAGCCGGTGCTCGAACAGGTCGAGCTCTCGCCGCGCACCGTCATGATCTCGTCCAACGGCTCCGTCGTCCGCTACTTCGATGGCGAACTCATCCGGCGCACGCTGCTCCCGCTCGAGAGTGCGCGCGGCCTCTGCGCTGCGCTCCGCCCCTTTGAACAGACCATGGTCTTCACCTTCGACCGTACGCACCGCGCCTCCCTTGTGGTCGAGAGCCTGAGTTCTCTTCATAAGCGGATCGCGGCGTGGGTCGACGCCAATCGTGACGACCTCGAGGAGATCTCACCCCTCGAACGCGCCTTCGAAAGCGGTGAGGAGCCGATCCAGGGAATGCTCTGCGGAGACCTCGCACAGGTGCACGCCGCCGAACACTCACTCGAGGGCACGCCCCTGGCCGCCCACATCACCATGCACCGCACCGAGTACGCTGACCGTGATCTCGCCATCCTGGACCTGCTGCCGCCTCATTGCTCCAAGGCCCACGCCATCGAGGACTACGCGCGCTCGCTGGGCATCAGCGCCTCCCAGGTCATGGCCATCGGTGACAACTTCAATGACCAGAGCATGCTTGAATACGCCGGCCGCGCCGTCCTCATGGGGAACGCCGGCGATCAGATGCAGGACCTCGCCCGCGTCCACGGTTGGACCGTGGCGCAGACCAACGACGAGGATGGCGTGGCCGCCGTGCTCGAGCCGCTGATACGCGAGACTCTCGCCCTTTCGCCCGCCCCGGAAGGGGTAGCCGCCAGTACCCGCTAGGGTCGTTCCGCCGCTCGAGCGGACCGGCCGCCGCATGGTAGCCTACCGGGGAGTGATGTCCCTGGCACAAGTCGGGAAAGTTCTTGAGCTCAGAGCGCTTGGCGCCTGCGCGGCCACCCTGCTGCTGGCTGGCCTTGTCATGCCGGCCCGTGCAGCTGAGCACATCACGCTGCGCAACGGCTTCGATCTGGTCTGCGACCACCGCGCGGTGACCGGCGATCGGATCCGCCTCTACATGGGCGCCACTGACGCCAACTTCCTCGAAGTTCGCCCCGAGGAGATTCAGAGCAGCGAAACCGTCGTCCTGCCCGCTCCCCCGCCCGCCGCTGCGCCCGCCCCGCTGCTGCCGGCGCCCGAGCCCACGGCTGCCGAAATCCGGGAGATGACCTCGAAAGCCGGTCGCGCTCACGATCTCGACGTCGAGTTGCTGGCCAGCGTCATCCGCGCAGAGAGCGGCGGCAATGTGCACGCCGTCAGTCGCGCTGGCGCGCGTGGCCTGATGCAACTGATGCCCGGCACCGCCGACCAGCTCGGCGTGACCGACAGCTTTCGCGCCGACCAGAACATTAACGGCGGCACGGCCTACCTGAACGCCATGCTGCTGCGCTATCACGACAACCTCGCCTATGCCCTGGCCGCCTACAATGCGGGCCCAGCCGCAGTGGATAAGTACCACGGCATCCCGCCCTATCGCGAAACCCGACTGTACGTGGCGCGCATTATTCGAGATTTCAATCGCCGCAAGCTCGCCGCCGACCGCGTGGCCAAGTCGATGGTCGCGTCCGCAACCCCGGCACTTCCGTCCGCTGCCGGCAGGTGACAGCCGTTCGTCACGTCCGCCTTTCACCCGCCCAGGGGAGCCCCGCGCATTGAAGCCCAAGCAACTCATCCTGACCCTGACGGCCGTACTGGGCACGCTCGCCCTGCTCGTCTACGCCAGCCATCGCACACACTTCCAATGGGGTGTTCTGGCTGAGCAGGTGCATCACGTCCGCTGGTCCAATATCCTCTTCGGTATGGCGCTGATCTATGGCGCCTATCTGGTCCGCGCCGCACGCTGGACCATCTTCCTCCGTCCCACCCAACGCTTCCCTCTGCTCTACCTGTTGGGTACGCAGGTCATCGGCTTCACCGCGGTGGCCCTGCTCGGCCGCGTCGCAGACCTCACACGTCCCTATCTGGTCGCGCGACGCACGCGCCTGCCCATCGCCCTGCAGATCGCCATCTACACCGTGGAGCGCATGTTCGACGCCAGCTCCATGGCCATCATCTTCTCGCTCGCCCTGCTGCTCGCACCGGACCGCGCCACCCTGCCGCATAAGCAGATCGCCATCAACGTCGCCCGCGGCGCATTGCTGGCCTCGCTCGCGCTCATCATCTTCGCCGTCGCCATTCGACTCTCTGGCGAAGGCATCGCCCGCACCCTCGAGGCAAAGCTGCCGCACAAGCTCGGCAGCGCGATCGCGCACAAGGTCCGCGGCTTCAAGGAGGGCCTCAACGCCGTCTCCTCACCCGCCGCGTTGCTCCGCGGCGCAGCACTCTCGCTGCTCATGTGGGTCATGATCTCGGGCGCCTATCTCACGACCGTCCATGCCTTCATCGGCTCACCCGTACTCGCCACCATGACGCTGGCGCGCTCCGTCATCCTGATGGCCGCCAGCATGGCCGGCTCTGTCGTCCCTATTCCCATCGTCAGCTGGTTCGCCCAGATCCTGGTCCTGCAGCAGGCCATGCAGCAGATCTTCGCCGTGCGCCCGGAGCCGGCACTCGCCTGCGGCACCGGCCTCACCTTCGTCACCTTCCTCTGCGTCATCCCCATTGGTCTTCTCTGGTCGCGCTTCGAGAAGATCTCCCTCAAGCAGGTCTCCGAGGAATCCGAGCACGAGGCAGAAGAGCTTGGCGCGGAAGCCTGACCATCTGACATGGAGCGGGGAGTGCCCGCGCAGCAGCCTCCCCAACTCCGGCTGATATCGTTGATGCAGATATGAAGTGCCCCTACTGCGGCTTTGCGCAGGATCGCGTCGTCGACTCGCGCGAGAGCAAGGAAGCCGATGCCATCCGGAGACGCCGTGAGTGCGAGCGCTGCGAGAAGCGCTTCACCACCTATGAACGCATCGACGAGATCCCCTACATGGTCGTCAAGAAGGATGGCCGCCGCGAGCGCTTTGAACGCCACAAGGTGCTGAGCGGCCTGCTGCTGGCCTGCCGCAAACGCCCCTTCACGCCCGATCAGCTCGAGCGCATCGTCGACGAAGCAGAGAGCTTTCTGGTCGACTCGCCAGAGCGTGAACGCACCACCCACGAAATCGGCGAGCTGATCATGAATCGCCTCAAGGCCATCGACACCGTCGCCTACATCCGCTTCGCCAGCGTCTATCGCGACTTCACCGACGTCCGCGAATTCAAGGAAGAGCTGGAGCGCCTGCTGACCGCCAAGGACCAGACCGCCAAGAGGCGCATCCCCGACCCCGCGCCACGCAAACCGCAGCGCCCTCTCTCCTGAACTGAGGGACGACTCACCCGATGCAACCAGCGCACCAGATCGATAGCAAAAGGAAGAACATGCCGAGACAACACACCATCACCCTCATCCCCGGAGACGGTATCGGCCCCGAGGTCACTAACGCAGTCGTCCGCATCCTGGAAGCCGCAGGCGCGGGGACGGGCACGGGATTTCTCTGGGAGAGCTTCGCCGTCGGCGCCGAGGCCTTCGAGCGCTACAAGGAGTACATCCCGCGCGAGCTCTACGCCTCCATCGAGCGCAACCGCGTCGCGCTCAAGGGCCCGGTCACCACGCCCATCGGCGGCGGCTTTGCCTCCATCAACGTCACCCTGCGCAAGCAGTTTGAGCTCTACGCCAACTTCCGGCCCATCCGCAACCTCCCCAACCTGGACACACGCTACCCGGGCGTGGATCTCGTCATCGTGCGCGAGAACACGGAAGACCTCTACGTCGGCCTCGAACATGAAGTCGTCCCCGGCGTCGTCGAGTCGCTGAAGATCGTTACCGAGAAGGCCTCCACCCGCATCGCCAAGTTCGCCTTTGAGTACGCGCGCAAGCACAGCCGGAAGAAGATCCATGCCATTCACAAGGCGAACATCATGAAGATGTCCGACGGCCTCTTCCTGCGCTGTGCGCGCGACGTCGCCAAGCAGTTCCCCGAGATCACCTACGGCGAGCACATCGTCGACAACACCTGCATGCAGCTCGTCATGAACCCCTACCAGTACGACATGCTGGTGCTGCCCAATCTCTACGGCGATATCGTCAGCGACCTCTGCGCCGCCTTTGTCGGCGGTCTCGGCCTGGTGCCCAGCGCCAATCTCGGCGAGAGCTGCGCCATCTTCGAAGCGGTGCACGGCTCCGCGCCCGACATCGCCGGGCAGGACAAGGCCAACCCCACTGCACTGCTGCAGTCGGCCATCCTCATGCTGCACCACATCGACGAGCCCGCTGCCGCACAGCGCGTCCAGGCCGCGCTCGAGAAGGTCTACGCCGCGAAGACCTCGCTCACCCGCGACGTCGGCGGCACTGCAGGAACGCAGGCCTTCGCCAACGCCATCCTGGCAGAGCTCTAACCGAACAGAGGAACCACGTGACCAGAATCACTCGATCCCCCTTGCGCCTCACTACCTTGGCGCTCTGCTGCACTCTCCTCGCCAGCGCTGGCTGCAAAAAGCAGCAGAGCAGCAACGGAGCTGCGCCAGCCAACATGCAAGGTCCCATCACCCAGATCGATCCGGCGACCGCCGGCACCATCGAAGGCACCGTGAAACTCAGCGGCAAGGCTCCCGAGCGCATCGAGATCGACATGGCCCAGGACCCCGCCTGCGCCATGAGCCCCGAAGGGAAAAACCTGACCGAAGGCATTGTGGCGAAGGGCGGCAAGCTGGCCAACGTCTACGTCTACGTCAAAGACGGCCTGGGGAATAAGGTCTACGCCGCGCCGCAAGAGCCGGCGGTGCTCGACCAGAAGGGCTGCCGCTACGTGCCGCACGTGCTGGGCGCCATGGAGGGCCAGCCGGTCGAGTTCCGCAACTCCGACCCCACCATGCACAACGTGCACATGCAGCCCACCGTCGGCGGCAACCAGCAGTTCGACATCTCCCAGCCACCCAATGGCGGCACCACCCGTCACGCCTTCGCGCAGCCGGAGTTGATGATCCCGGTGCGCTGCAACAACCACCCCTGGATGCAGGCCTTCCTCAACGTTGCGCCAAATCCCTTTTTCGCCGTCAGCGGTGAGGATGGCCACTTCACCATCCACGGCCTGCCTCCCG
>JAOAPJ010000150.1 GCA_025462805.1 Acidobacteriaceae bacterium | reverse complement strand
TTACGCGAAAACGTATGGTTCGCTTGGCGCAGTCATGGTGCTGCTGACATGGCTTTACGTGACAGGGACCATGCTGCTGCTGGGAGCCGAAGTAAACATGGTGATCGAGACAGCCGCAGTTCGCGCTAATGCCGTGCCGCCGGAAGATCGCCCCCCGGCTACGCCCTTGGGGGTGAAACCGCAGGGTCAGACTCCCCGATAGGTCGCCGCATGGAGTGCCGAAGCGCGCTCTTCTTCAAGCAGCGCAATGGCAGCGTCCATGCCCTGACCGGCCTTCGATGAGACCTCGAGCACTCGCATACCCGGCCGAACCATCTGGATGTTGCGGCGAGCGGTGTCCAAGTCGAATTCGGCAGCGGCCGCCAAATCTATCTTTGTGATGATTGCGACATCGGCCCCGTTGAAGATAGTAGGGTACTTAAGAGGCTTGTCTTCACCTTCGGTCGTGGAGAGCAGGACCAGGCGTAGCTGTTCGCCAAGGTCATAGCTGGACGGACAGACAAGATTGCCGACGTTCTCAATGAAAAGAAAGTCCAGCGCTCCCAATGACCAGCCTTCAAGTGCCTTGCGCACCATCTGTGCGTCGAGGTGGCAGATAGTCCCAGTGGTGATCTGGCGGACTTGCGTGGCGGCACGCTTCAGGCGGGCAGCATCGTTTTGCGTTGCTAAGTCGCCCACCAATGCGGCAACCCGATGGCTGGCACTGAGGCCCGACAGCAATTTCTCGAGAAATGCAGTTTTACCTGAACCAGGGCTGGACACTAGGCTGACAACGTAGACGCCGCTGCGATGAAACTCATCGCGCAGTTCACGGGCCAGCAGGTCATTTTGCTTGAGCGCCTTTGCCCGTACTTCGACGAGTCGAGGGGTGGTGGTCATGCCGCGAGCTCGAGCGACATGACTTCCAGCTCGCGCCCCTGAAGTAGCGTCTGTCCAGGGCTGTGGCAGTGCGGGCAGACGAGTTCATAGACAGATGGAGGCGTGCGCTCCATATCGCACGTTTCGCAATACATGAGGAGTGGCACAGGCTCGATGAGCAGTCGGGAGCCGGCGAGCGGGGTGCCTTCGCAGGCGATCTCGTAGGAGAAGAGCAGTGCTCCCTCGTCTACGCCAGCGAGAGCGCCAAGGCGTAGGTGGACCGCTTCGATCCGAAGGCCGCCTCGGCTCTCCGACTCCTCAAGAATGTGCTCCACCATGCTGACGGCAATCGACAGTTCGTGCATAGAGACCCTCTCCTCGACTGCGCCGTCCTACATGGAACGAATGCGCAGGTAGCGACGCAGGTCGGGAGTTACCGCTGCCAGAGTGACAACGGCGAAAATGCCGAGAGCGGCAAATAGAAGTTTCATAAAATACCTCCATTAAGTTGTGAGCATTGCGTCCGGAGCATCTGCGCCAGGGGTGGGCAGGAGGTTGCCGGCAAGCGCCTCGAGCATCGCGATTGCCTCGGGAACTGACGCCTGAACGGTTGCTGAGAGTCCCATGCGACCTTCGAATTCGTCGCCGAAGTCCTCCGGTTCGCAGCCGAGAACATAGACCTGCGCCTCGATTGGCCCCATAGAGAGAGCAAGGTGCAGGACGCGCATCGGATCCATCCCATGCGGATTCAGAGTCATGTCCGGCGAAGAAGCACCGGCTGTGGCGGTCAGGTCGGGTCGCAGGGTGTAGAGTGTGCCCGGTGCCTCCCCGCGGGTAAGAGCATCGACAATGATGACGGCATACCAGGGATGAAGCAGAGCGAAGGCAAGATCGAAGCCGCGGATGCCGAAGTCCACTGCTGAGACGCCTACTGGAAGAGGCCGCGCCGAGAGGGCTCGCACGGTCTCCACACCGAAGGCATCGTCCCCTAGGAAGATGTTGCCGACACCAGCGACCAGGATGGAGGAGTTCATGAGGTCCTCGGAGAGAAGGGTTCGATCGCGGAGGCCGAGGACGTCATCGCTGCATCGGAGAGAGGCTCAATCTCATCGGGAGTGAAGAAGAAGCGATGGCCCGGCTGACGCAGCATGCCGAATTCGCGGCCAGGATCGTCATCCACCACGACCGCAAGCTGGATGCTGTCCTCAAGGTCTTGCTCGATTGCTTCGATGACCGCCACTTTACCCTCGAGCGCCATGTCCATGATGTCGGCCTTCTTCTGCGGCCAGAGACGGACACGGCTACCGACGCGCAGTTCCACTCCAAACGCATGGACACTCTCCACTGCGGGACGATCGGCAAACGGATCCCGCTCGCTGGGCGTGAGATCTACCTGGGAACTTACCTCAGGGCTCGGTTTAGCAGATGGAACGACGCGCATGCCTCGGATAGCCCCATGGACCTTTGCGAGGTGCTCCGCTGGCATGGACTCCGTACGTTGGAGAATGCGGAGCGCTCGATCATCCGTCTTCCCCATCTCCCGCTTCTCTTCGTCCGTAAGTGTGAGTACGCGAAGCGCGAGCATCTCGTCCATCTCTGTACCATCAAAGAAGTCGCCTAGACTCTCGGGCGCGATCTGCGGGTAGTCGTAGAGAATGATCGGCGAGCAAAGCATGGTGGCGCTCTCGCCGGGGGTACCAACCAGCACAGGGAACACGCCGATGTTCTGGCAGTTGTTTGCAGGCGCCCGGAAGTCTTGCGGCGTATCAAGCAACGAAATGAATGCTCCGGCAGTGACACCCAGCAGCACATGCGCGGAGACAAAGGATCTTAGCATCACTATCCCGCGCTCGCAATCCGCGGGCTGCCCCCCAGGGGTGACGTTCGTGAGCTCAAGGCAAAGCTTGTGCAATCCGTCTGCGAGCGCCTCCACGCGAACGGTGCACTCACCGCTTATGGGGCGGGCCGGAGCATGGCGGTCAGTCTCCGAAGACCCTTTTGCAAATGAGAATGAATGCTGCAAGGGCGCGGATCTGAGCTCAGTGAGGCGACGGCTGGCGAACTCGACTGTACGCTCCACCCCAGCATCCCAATGCGGCGCCTCCTGCGCCTGCTGACGTACGAGATGGAGGAACCGGATCCGGATATCGAACGTTGTATCTGGTGTGCTCTCGACGAGACACTCCGCTGAGAGGCGGAACGACTCAACCGGATGCTGTGCGAGCGCATAGTCCTGCGGGTAGAGGGTGCCGAAGTTCCAGCGTTGCACATTCTTCGTTGATGTAGCCCGATAGGGATACAACATGTAGCCCTCGTAGAGGACTGCGGCAGCGATCTTTTCCGCGTGTGCGAAGTTCATGCCGGCAGGCGCTCCTCTTCTTCCCGAGAGTCTTCGCTGGGAATCAGGGCATCCAGCAGCTTCTCCCAGCTCAGAATGCCGTGCCGCACCTTGTATCGATACATGCGATCAAACGTTTCCCGATCAAGGCGCAGCCAGGTTGAGTTCGGATAGTGCTCATCCATCATCTGGTGCCAGATAGCAGCAGGAAGGCGGTAGTTAGTCTCTCGATCCCACGGAATGTGCGCGACCTGGAGAGTGCCATCCTCAGTCTGGTAGAAGGCGGTGCCGCTAAACAGAATGCAAAGTGGAATCTCGCCCGATTGAAGTGCGTGGAAGTACTTCGTGCTGGCAACGTTGAAGTCAAAGGTGCAGGGAAGTTCCAGGTCAACCAATGTGCTCTCGCTGAAACCGGGTACAGTGATGTTCGTGTTCATCCACAGCATGGATCGCACGCTGCGACTCCAGCGGTCCGGCTCGCCGAAGAGGTCGCGCAGCATCTCTTGCTCAGTCGAACCATAGCGGCGGCGGGTGGGCTCGATCTGCACCTGGCAGCGCAGCGAGAGGCTATGGATCGCTTCAGTGGGAGGTTTGCTGGTGATGCGCAGCTTAAGCGCGAGCATAGGGGCGGCCGCGTGAGCCACCGCCTCAGAGCCCTCGATGTGGAACTGGAGGTCAGGCATGCAGCACTTCCGTGGCTTTAGGTGCATAGCCCGCGCGAGCGCGTAACGCTGCGAAGAATTGCTGAATGTGCTGCCAGACCTCGGTCCCTCCGGATAGCCCCTTCCAGTACAGACGAATGAGACCGACGAGATGGAAACATGTGTCGATGGGGACCAGCAAGTACTCGGCATTGCCGCCGACTCGGTTGACCAGGAAGGCCTCCACGTCCGGTTCCATCGATTGCAGGAGAGGGTTCTGGGTGCGAATCTCTTCCCATGACTCGAGGCTGAGCGATGACTCCGTAGCGCCGGCAGGACTGGGGTACATGGCGCGAACCTTGCCGGCAGCGGTGTCCTGAAAGAAGAAGGCGAGACTTATGGGAATCATCAGCGACTCCCATTGCAGATCCGATATAGCACAGTCACCGAGCGCTATGATGCGGCGGGGAATGCGAAGATAACGAGCATCCGAGGAACCGCAGAACAGTAGGGAGCACGCCTCACAGGCGCAGAGGATCTGCCGCTTCGCCGGCTCCAGCAAGTGAGAGTGGGCAGCGGCAAGCTCAGCACTGCATAGCTCGCATCGCTCGACGCTGGAGCGTGGACGTGCGAACTGGCGCAAAACCGAAGGAATGGTATTGCGATCCGTCGCGGGGATAGCGGGCTCACTCATTCGGCTGTTCCTCTATGCAGGCGGCGCGTTCGGCATGCGGGGATCAATAGGACGGCGCTGATCAACGTTGATGCCAGTGGCGTCTGAAGCCTTACGGCCGCCAGTGGGGTACGGTGCCGGAGTAGGCTTCGCCCTCGTCGTTTCCATTGCCATCTCCCTTTCGATCGAACTCTACTTCAGGACCACGAGCTTCGGGTCGCTGGGCGCCGCAGTCCTGTCTTCGGCGACGACCTCAACTATGTCTGGCGCTGCCGCGTAGAGAGCCTCTTCGACAGCATTTCTGAGCGTGATCGAAGAAGACGGACAGCTACCACAGCTCCCCACCAGCCGCAGATGCACAACCCCGTCCTGCAGGTTCACGAACTCAACATCGCCGTGATGAGAGCGCAGATACGGACGCACGCTATCAAGGGCTCGTCGGACACGGCTTTCGATCGGCTCGGGATGCAGTCCATGCAGCAGCAGCACACTCTGTACGAGATCATCCGTGAGCGCTTGGTTGAGTGCTGCTTCACCAGCAGCAGTCTGCGCAGCGCTGTCGATCATGCGTTCGAGCACGGTGCCGTGTAGTTCCAGGACACATTGCAGGAGTTCAAGAGCAGTGGCCCGCAGGTCGGGATCAGCCGAGCTGTTGAGGCGGGCTACCAATCGCTCGACACGTTCCGTGTGCGCGCGGAACTCCCGTCTTCCGCGTGTGTCTGGAGGGCTGGCGGTGGCAGCCGCGGCGACCGGATCCGCAATCGCCGCCATCAGTTGTGGGCTCCTGTCCCGAACATCGGAGAATGCCTGGTTTCAAGCACTTTGCCATCTCCCAGGTACATGTGAACGCCGCAAGGAAGGCAGGGATCAAAGCTGCGCACCGCGCGCATGATGTCGATACCCTTGAAGTTTTCTGGCCCATTCTCTTCGAAGATCGGGGTGTTCTGGACTGCATCCTCGTAGGGTCCGGGCGTGCCGTAGATGTCACGCGGATTCGCATTCCAAGGTGTCGGGGGATACGGGTGGTAGTTGGCAATCTTGCCGTCGCGAATGACGACATGATGCGAGAGCACGCCGCGCACTGCCTCGTGGAAGCCGCACCCAATGGCTTCCTCCGGCACCTTGAAGTCGGTGAAGGTGCGGGTGCGGCCGGCATGCAACTCTGCCAACGCTTTCTCCACGAAATAGAGCGCCGTGGCAGCCGCATAGGCCTGGAAATAGGTGCGTGCGCGATCGCGTTCGATTGCGTTGCTCCACTTAGG
>JAOAPJ010000141.1 GCA_025462805.1 Acidobacteriaceae bacterium | reverse complement strand
TCACCGCTGTAGTTGGCCAGCAGGTTGTAGCTGCCTCCGGGCAGGTAGGGATATGGCTCGGTGATGGTCCCATTGGTCAGCTTCAGAACGGAGGGCGAGGCAACGGTGCCCTGAATGGCAGCCGCTGCATTGCCGGGTGTACTGGTTCCCGCCACCAGGGCAACGGTGCCGGTGGGAGTGCCGCTGGAGCTGGTCACAGTAGCGGTGACATTTACGGCGGTGCCGTGCGTGATGGTGATGGGACTCGTCGAGCCGCTGAGTTCGAGTGCGGTGGTGGTGGGCTGGAAGGTGATGTTCGACCAGTTCTGTACCAGTTGCGCGATGTCGACGCTACCGAGCCCGGTGGCCGGGTCATAGGCGCTGGTGGAGTCGTAACCGGCCAGGAAGCCATTGGCGCCGCAGTTCAGAGTGCCCGGAGTGCAGACGACGGATATGTTGCTCTTTGAGACATCGTGGAAGGCTGTGGGGTGCTGCTTGGCCAGAGGATAGAGCGTGTAGTTCGCCTGACCCAGCCGGACATTTGTCGATGCATTGGCGTGCTGCAGCTGCTGGATGACGAGGGAGAGGACACCGGCGAAGGCGGGCGACGAGGCGGATGTGCCGCCGATCTCCTGGAACCGGTAAGCGCCGGTGGGGTCCGGAACGCAATCCACATCGCCGGGTGCGTCGGCGCCCAGGCCGGAGGCACAGACGACCCACGCAGAGTCATGACCACCGTTGGCCGAGAAGAGAGAGACATCCGGAAGCTGACGGCCATTCAAGGATCCGAAGCTGGACTGCCACGCGGGTTTGGGATAGCCACCGCTGCAGGCGACGATATGACCGGTGCTGTCTTGGGTGGCGGTGAAACACCCGCTGACGCCGCCGCCTGCTGCTTCGATGTTGGTGGTACCGCCGATCGATGTGTTGGGAACGTTGCCGGACAAGCTGCCAGTCGTGCTGGTCGAGTTGTTCCAGGCGATCTCGGGGATATAGCCGCGGGCCGACTCGCCATTCGGCGCATTGCCGGAGTTCCAATATTGCGACTCGTTCGCTGTGGTCTGGTTGAAGTCGGTGCCGCCGACAGCGATGTCGTAGGGGGTGGACGCGAGCGCATTGACCTGAAGCCCCTCGGAGGCGCTGGCCGCAGTGGAGAGATCACAGCCAGCGGATCCGCTGTCGCCGGTCGACACGGTGACGGAGATGCCCTGGGCTGCCGCCTGCTGCCAGTAGTTGAGGATCTGCTGATTCCCGCTGGCTTGCTCGTAGGCTTCACATTGCCCGAAGCTCACGTTCAGGACGTTGACGGCGTCGTCATCGAGCGCGCGCTGGATGGCGAGGAAGAGTCCGTCCTGGAAAGTCGTGCTTTGCGAGATGTAGAGGGTGAGATCGGCGCCGGGCGCGACGGCGCTGGCCACCTCCAGATCGAGCAGGGCCTCGACGGAATTCTCACCCTGCACACCGGGATCAGCGCCATCGATAACGATCTTCGGAGTGAGGGCGGGCAGCCCAAAGAGTTGGCGATAGTGGGTCACGTTCGTCAGGTCGACGTTCGACGCGCCGGCGATACCGATGGTGACGCCGGTCCCGATGAGGTTGGTGCCGGTGTAGCCGGTGTTAAGCGCCGAGTTGGGCAGATCATAGATGGTGGCCACGTCGGCGGGGCTGAGATCGTAGTGGCCGCTTCCGGTATCGAGTGCCGGAGGCGAGAACGGGATGGCATGCCGATGCGTGCTGGTGGGGCCGGGCGCGGACGTTTGCCCGTGGGGCGCCGTATGCAGAGGCCTGAGCCGGAAGTCATTCAGCGGCGAGATGCCGGCGACGACAGGGGCCAGCGCCAGCGGGATCTGGGGATCGGTGATGTTGGCGATGTGCTGCTCGCCATCTACATCGAAGCTATGAAGGCGGGTAGCGAAGGCGCTCTCAAGTTGCGCGTTGGTGCCGGAGAACTCGATGGCGGTCCTGGCCGGGTTGACGTGGTCGACCGCGAGGCCTTGCGACTGGAGCCACGCGACGATGGCCTGCAGGTCAGAGTCGGCGGGGCCAAAGCGCGTCCCGAACTGTGCCGGCGTCAGCCACTGGTGATAGCGGGGCGTGCCTGGGCTATGGACGTCGGCAAGGAACTGCTCGAGGTCGACCTGCTGTGCCGGGGAACGCTTGAGCAGCAGAAGCAGCCGGCTGGCCGGGGTCGCTGCGGCGGCCTCGCCCAGATCCCGCGCCTGCCTGGGCAGGGGCCGCAGGTTTCCCTTGAGCGCAATGCGCTGTCGGCTGTCCACGAGCTGTGTGATCTGCTGGGCAGGAGCCTCAGTTGAGGCCGCAAGCAGACCCGAAGGGGGCAGGCCGATCAGACCAAGACAAGAAGCAACGCAGCAGAGGAGACGGAGGATGCGCTGCGGAGATGAAACGAGGAGCATGTCGAATAATCCTTTTCGCTCCCGCGGAGCGCGCCTGAAGCTTTTCAGGGACAAGCCGCGTCTAGCAAAGTGACGAGCCGCGACCTTCGTCGATGGGACGGAGGAGATTCGAGATACGCCGCCCATTATCCCCTTCCCCGGGCAAGTCGCGGCAATCGCCTCGGGTACAGAACATCCCCAGCACCGGTGGCCGGTTTGACTTCACCCAAGCCGCCGGATAGCTTCA
>JAOAPJ010000106.1 GCA_025462805.1 Acidobacteriaceae bacterium | reverse complement strand
TTCTTCGACATGGCTAATGTGAATGGGAAGTTACGAAGAGCAAAAGGGATGCACCAGGCCTGCAGCGCTGGCATGGGCAGGCAGCGGGTCATGACCCGATGGTGCCTGCGATTCCCGCGTGAAGGTCACGTACGCGCGGCTTCCATCGACTTCAATTCGGGAAAGCAGTACGGATGTCACGGCCATGCGCCGAAGGTGGGAGGGAGGGGCGAAACAGGCGGTGGGAGGATCGTCTTCGCGGCAACCGGCTGCGGAGAACCACATATGAAAGCAGCAACAGGAGTCAAAGTGGCCTTTGGAATTCTGGCGCTCTACATGAGCATTCCCCTCACCATCCTCGCGGCGCAGCGCATGGCAGCAGCGCAGCCCGAGCAGCAGGCGCCGGTGAGCGTGGCGTCGCGCTAGACGGGTCGGGAACGCGTTATCGGCTGCGGTGGGCAGGATCGCCGGGCGTTTTCCACTCCCTGGACGCCTGACGATCTTCCGCTCTGGCTGGAGCGCGTCCGGCTTATGCGGCGGCGATCCGCTGCGTGAGGTCGTCCTGCTCCTTGCGGTTTTCGGCACCAATGGTGAAGGCGTCGAGCACACCCGAGCCGAGGGCAAAGCGGATCGCGTCCGAGGGGCGGTTGCGCATCGCACCCTGGCCGAGGATCTTCATGCCGACGATCCCGGTGCCGGCCTTCTTCATCTGCTTGACCACGTCGATCACGGTGTTCGCGTCGGCATCCATGTGTGCACCAACCGGGTTGAGGCGGACGAGGTCGACATCGACCCAGTCCGATGCGGCGGCCGCGGCGCGGAGTGCCTGGATGGTGTGGCAGGAGACGCCGTGGGCGCGGATGACGCCCTTCTGCTTGGCCTCGGAGAGCACATCCATGACGCCGCGGTAGCGCGTGGTCCAGTCCCCTTCCGTGGTGCAGTGAATCAGGACAATGTCGATGTAGTCGGTACCGAGCTCGCGGCGGAAGCGGTCAAGGTCCTGGCGGACGCCGTCGGGATCGCGGTCGTCGGTTTTGGTCATGACTGTGACCTTGTCGCGGGGGAGCTGCTTGATGGCGCTGGCGACGTAGGGATGGCTGCCGTAGGAGTCCGCGGTATCGAAGAAGCGGAGCCCGTTCTCGTGGTAGCCGTCGAGCAGCAGAGTGACGAAGGGACTGGTGCCCATGCGGGTCTGGTTGGAGGCGCCGCCGCCGCCGATGGTGCCGGTGCCCATGGCGAGGCGGCTGGTGCGGATGCCGGTGCGGCCGAGGGCCACTTCATCGTGCGCGCGGTGCTTGCCGCTGGAGGACGTGTCGGCGAGGGCGGCGGGTGCGGTCTTGCTCGCGACCCAGGTAGCGGCCAGCCCGGAGGCGGTGCGGCGGAGGAAGTCCCTGCGGAGCATAGATACTCCTTTGTCGCCAGAATACGCCCGTGTTCAGCGGGGGTGGGAGCGGTGTGAGCAAACTTCATTGGATTATTGCGGCGGGCCGGAGAGGGTTGCATCCTGCAGGATGGCAAACCGGCCGTCGGGAGTGCGTTCGATAGTGGGCGCATAGGTGCCGAGGAACTGACGGCGCCACCAGTGCCCGGTGGCGCGCTTCTCCTGAAGGCTGGTGAACCAGTACTGCCAGAGCACGGCGCGGACATAGCGGGGCGGCGCGTTGGGAAATGGACTGCCGGCGAAGAGCCCGAGCACATCGTGCGAGTTGGTCAGCAGCAGCTCTTCGGTCCGCGGCACGAAGGGGTACTGCGGCCAGGAGCCGAGCGAGGCAAACCACAGGTTCCAGTCGAAGCGCGGCTGGTAGGGCGCGTAGATGCGCGGGCGCTTGGAGACATCTTGTGGCTTGTAGCGGAAGGGATAGGCGACCCATGTGGCGCCGTCGTTCGAGCCCTGGAATTCGATCTCATAGCGGTGCGGGGTCATGACGGCGAAGAGACCGTACTGATTGGCGATGCGGAAGGGCTCGAGCGCAACGACCGGTGCGGCGGGAAGCGGCAGGTTGCGCGAGAACATATGTAACAGCAGGAAGAACGTATTGTAAAAGACCCAACTGAGCAGGACAGCGGTGAGCGCCAGGCGAAGGGCGGCGAGATGCCGACGTGCTGAGGCGGCGATTTGCCATCGAGGCAGGCGCGCCGGTGGCGCGGTTTGTGGGGCTTGCTCCCTTTGGTCGCTCGCGTCGGTTGTGGAGGTTTGCTCCGATCGGGACGGCAGCGCCGTGGGGCGAGGCTCCGTCATCGATACTGTACCGTCGGGTTGCGGGAAGCTGCGGCGCAGGGGGGCGGGGAGGAAGCGCTGGAGCAGCGCATCGTCCAGCAACAGGATGCCCAGCAGCAGCACCAGGTAATTGAGGAAGGTGTAGTTCGCGGTGACAATCACGCCGGCCTGCCAGACGGTGACGATGACGAAGCAGGCGATGCGCCAGGGGCGCGGCAGAAAGGCCATGAAGACCAGCACCAGCTCCATCAGCAGGGTGGCGCCTGCAGTGGCCTTGTGGAACCACTCCGGCAGATGCTGCATGTACCAGCCCACCCAGGTGGGCAAGGGGCCGTTCTGGTAGTACTCGTCCATCGCGGTGAGGTTCCGCCAGCTGGGGTCTCCGCTGAGCAGCTTGACTGCGCCGGACTCGAAGTAGATGCGGAACCATTCCCAGAGCAGCAGCAGGACGGCAGCGAGCGGCGGCGGTGAGTCTGCGCCCCAGCCGGGCCGCAGTCCACGCGGCGCGAGGAGGAGGCTGATAAACCCAGCTTCGAGCAACATGCCGTCTGACTGGTAACTGGAGAAGTCCTGCGCCGCGCTGACAAACGACAGGAAGGCAACGAAGCAGACCAGCAGCATGAGACGGGGCCAGAGGTTCAGGACCAGGAGCACGGACGCGATCATGCCGACGACCGAGAGGGCGGTGAGCATGGTACCGCCGCTTGAGAGCCAGAGCACGGTGGGCGCGTACCAGAGGCGCAGCGATCCTAGATGACGCGCGACCTGCTCGAGGTATTCGCCAGCCGGCAGAATGCCTTGCGGGCCGATGAGCCCGCGGATCTGAAAGAAGAGCGAGAAGAATGCAGAGAAGTAGATGAGGCCAAGGCCGCGTAGAAAGAGCCAGCGCGCGATGAGACTGGTGCGTGCGCCCTCGCCCGGGCCTGTGCCAAAGAGGCGGCGAACGAAGAAGATGGGCGCGGAGGGCATCGTTGAAGCTCCGAGAGGCTCCGAGTTGGGGCGGCGCCGGATCTAGCTGACGCTAGGGGGCGGCCGTCAGGAAGGTCGTCACTTCCTTAAGACGCGCGTCGAGGCTCTCCTTTTCTTCTTTTGCATAGCGCTGCTGCAGATTGATCTGCCG
>JAOAPJ010000099.1 GCA_025462805.1 Acidobacteriaceae bacterium | reverse complement strand
GTCGCAATGCAGATCCAGTAATAGACGCTCCTGAAACGCCGCACCAGACGGTCCGCCAATAATCCGCCAATCAGCGGTCCCAGCGTTCCCGCCACGATCACCACCGCACCGTAGGCTGAGTTGGCTTGGGCCAGTGGAATTGCCTTATCGCGCTGCAGGACTGTAGGAAGCCAGAATTCGATGGGGTTATAAGCGAAGAGCTGCACCGTGTATGCAAGAGTGATGAGCACGTATGCCTTATTTCGCGCGAGTGCCGTCAACGCCTCACGCAGGGGCGGCCGTTCGGCCTCCATGCCGGGATCGAGCCCTCCCCGCTTGGGCTCCGGGAAAAACCAGATCGCAACCGCCATCACCAGCCCTGGCAGGCCGACAACAAAGCATGCAGCACGCCACCCCCACGCGGCGCCAATCACTCCGCCCAGGAAGACGCCCAGCGCGGCTCCTACCGGGGATGCCGTGTAGAACAGCGACATGGCCGTGCCGCGACGTCCTTCCGGATATGCGTCCGCAATCATACTGGGCGCGAGGCTCATGTAGGTAGCCTCGCCAATGCCAACGACAGCGCGGGTTGTCGCCAGCTGCGCAAAGTTGCGCGCCATGCCGGCGAAACCGGTGGCGGCACTCCACACTGCTACCGCCAGAGCGATCAGCCGCGAACGCTGACTGCGATCTCCAATCCAGCCAACGATCGGCGGCAACACCGAATAGGGGATGAGGAAGGCGAGTGCCACCATGCCAAGTTGCGCGTCACTCATTCTCAAGTCTTTGCCGATAGGCTCGAGCAAGCCGCTGATGGTAAGGCGGTCAATGTAATTCAGCAGGTTGATCACAAAGAGCAGCGCAAGTAGCACGCGACTGTGCGCTGCTCCTTCAGTTTGCCCTAGGAATCTTCCCACCTACTTCTCCGCGGGCACAATCGGTACCAGCACATAAGAGGGGTGAGCGGCATCGTGATAGATGGTCTGCTCGGCCACCACTCCATCTGCCTGGTTGGCGTCGTCGCCTCCGGTGTTCATGTTTCTCGCGTGCTTGGGGAAGGCACTCGAAGATACTTCCAACCGGAGCTGATGCCCTGCCTGCAACTGCACACATGTAGACCAAGCGCTGATGTTGTACTCATACGCCTTGCCTGGTTCGAGCAGGGTCGGCTTCTCCTGTGACTCGCGGTAACGCGCGCGAACAATACCATCATTGAGCCGCTGTGCGAAGCCATCCGGATGGACATCCAGCAGCTTCACTGTCCAGTCCGTATCACGGGCGGAAGATGCAGCGTACAGCTTCACTTCCAGGGGGCCGCATACTTCCGTTGGCTGCGCCACCGCGGGTGTGGTGTACACCAGCACATCATCACGGCGTTCCACTGGACGGTAATCGTCCGGACCGCCGGTCTGGTGAAAGTCAGCGGGGGTGATAAAGGGCACGGGATCTTCCGGCGAGTAGCGGTAATGATCGGGCTTCTCTTCGGCCGGCATCTGTTCTGAAAGCGTCCCTGTTCCGAAAAGGCTGTTCGCTCCTCGGCCGTTGCTGTGCAGGTAATATTTTGTATATCTGGTTCTCGCGATGGGCCACTCATTCTCGGTATGCCACGCATTCTCTCCCATCACGAAGATGCGTACGTGCGGATCCTTCTCCACGCCGTTGTCCATGCCCTTGAGCCAGTGATCGAACCATCGTAATTCCACCCCGAGAAAATCGATAACGGCGGATGGACCGAAATCAATATCGCCGAGTGCACGACCGGCATTGGTCGCATGACCCCACGGACCGATCAGCAGCCACTGCTGGTTGCGGCCTTCCGGCGTATGGGCCTTGGTTGTCATATTGATGTAGTTCTCGGTCGTCCCGACGAACACATCGTCATACCATCCGCTCACGTTCAGAGCGGGCGTGGTCGAGTCGAGCATCTTTTCTTGGTATGCCTGCTTCTTCCAGTACTCGTCGTAGTCGGGGTGACTCAGCCAATCGCGCCACGGCTTCATGGTTCGGCCCAAGTCGTGATCGACGTCCATGAGCGGCAGGTGCGCGTACGCCTTGAACAGGTCGAACTGCCCGATATCCTGCAGGGTCTTGCCGGAAATGAAGGCCATCCACGATGCGGTAGCCACTTGCATCACGCCGAACTGCACGGGGAAGTTACGGTATGGATCGGGTGGCGTGACGGTTGGAATCAGGGCCGTCAGGTGCGGGTTGTGCATGCCCGCTGCGTATCCCTGAACCCAACCCAGGTAAGACGGCCCCAGCATGCCCACCTTGCCCGTCGACCACGGCTGGTTCCCGCACCAGGTGATGCTGTCGTCGCCATCGACCGCCTCGTTCACCAGTGGGTAGAATTCACCTCCGGAGCCGCCCCGCCCACGCACGTCTTCGATCACATACACGTAGCCGTGCGAAGCCCAGTAGTCGCCGGCCTCGGCGTAGTTGTGTTGCGCCGCATCATATGGGGTGCGCACAAGGAGCACGGGAAACTTCTCCGCCGAATCGGGACGATAGACATTCGCCGAAAGAGTAACGCCGTCACGCATGGGCACGCGCAGATCGAATTCGCGTTTCACTTCGTACGTCGGAGACTGCGCGAATATGCCGAGTGTGCAGAGACCAAATGCCGCGACCGCAGCTGCACGCAAACCAAAGCAGAAGTAATTCCTCATCACCCAGCGACCTCCCGTAGAACGCGTAGAAAATTGCCACCAAAAATTGCCCGCAGGTCTGCTTCCGAATGCCCGCGCAGCCTTAGAGCGTCTGCTAGATCGCCAAGCCCCTCGCAACTCTCGAGGCCGGCGACGGTTACATCTGCGCCGTCCCAATCAGATCCCAGGCCCACGTGAGGCACTCCGACGAGAGAGACGACGTAGTCGATGTGTGCGCACACTGCTTCCAGCGGAACGGGCGGCACACCGCGCATGCACACCGCATAGAGACGCGCCATGTACTCCGGATCGTCGGCGGGTGGGTTGGAAGACTGCTCGCCCCGCAGGCGATCCCAATTGGCGGTGAATACATCGGCAGCCTGCTGATCGAGATAGGGCGGATAGTAGGGCACGTGCACAACGCCGCCGCCCGCGGCAATTCGTCGAATCAGATCGTCAGTCAGATTGCGCGGGTGGTTGCAGATCGTGCGCGCACCTGAATGGGAGGCAATGATCGGAGCTGCGGAAATGTCGAGCACGTCGCTCGTAGTCTCGTCGGACGTGTGGGAAACGTCGACAATCATGTCCAGGCGATTCATGGTTCGAATCAGCTCGCGGCCTGCTTCGCTTAGCCCACCCCAGCGCCTGACATCCTGCGATGAATCCGCGAACTCGTTGCTGTTGGCGTGAGTGAGCGTTATGCTCACGACTCCCATTGCGTGCAGCGCGTGGACCAGCAGTCCATTGCCTTCGAGCACGTGCGCGCCTTCCACAGCCAACAGCCCGCACTTCGCGCCCCGCGCCCATTCAGTCTCCAGCTCCCCCGCCGTGCGTACGAACACGAATTGCGCTTGCGAGCGTTCTGCCGTCGCTAGGCCTGCAGAGGCCATGGCCATCGCACGCAGGAATGTCTGTCCCGGAGCCAGTCCAGGCGCCACATACAGCGCGAAGACCTGTGCCCCGAGGCCGCCACGTCGCATGCGAGGCAGGCTTACTGCGAGGATCTTGTCGCCAGCCAGAAAATCAGCGCCGCGGTCGAGCACATACGCGAAGGTATCGGCATGGGTATCGATCGCCAGTATGTCCGGTGACAGCGCGAGTGTCATGCGGTCTCCTTGCGCTCGCGGCTTTCAGATCTTCCGCGCTCCACGGGCCACAGGTCGCCGAGCATGAAGCCCTCGGGAAAAGGATCGCTCGGGTCGAGCACGTAATCCGCGTAGCCCGTGATCCAAGCGGAGCCCGTAATCTCCGGCACCACAGCCGCGTACTGGCCCACGCGGGTTTCTTCGATAAGCTTCCCGGTAAACAGCGTGCCCAGCATGCTTTCGTGGACGAACTCGCGGTCAAGCGGCAATTCACCTTTCGCGTGCATCACCGCCATCTTTGCCGATGTACCGGTGCCACACGGCGAACGGTCGAGGCTGGCCGACCATGTCTCCGGCCGCTCCCCGTCGAAAACCCCGGCGGAGACCACAACCGCATTCTTCCTGTGCGCTAGCGCGTGCGTGGGCGGTGCCGACAGCTGCGAGATGGAGACCCCACCCAGTCCAGGGTTCTCCGGATGCGCAACCTCCAGCTGCTCGCGAGCTGCAGCCTTCAGCATCTCTCCGATCTTGAGTACTTGCCGGGCTTCATGAGGATTGAGCGTCAGGCCGAATTGGGCTGCATCAGCGATCACATAGAACATGCCGCCATAGGCAACATCGACCACTACTCGGCCGTAGCTGGGCAGCGTTAATGCGGCGTCCAAATGGGTAGCGAACGCCGGGACATTGCGGAAGGTGATCTGCTTCGCCTTTCCACCTTCCACGTCTGCCCGTACCAGCACCAATCCGGCGGGCGTGTCCAGTGTCAGCGTCGTGACGGGCTCAGTCACCTTCACCATGCCAGTTTCAATCAGTACCGTCGCCGCGCAGATGGCATTCGAACCCGACATTGCGGGGTACTCGGTCTGCTCCATGATGATGAGCCCGGCATCGGCCGTAGGATCGGCCGGGGGCAAGATCAGGTTGCAGCACAGTGCTGGGTAGCCTCGCGGCTCCCGCAACATCAGCTTGCGCAGATTGTCACTATGCCGCTCGAGGTAGAGCCTCTTCTCGAACATCGTGGCACCGGGAACATCCGACACACCTCCAACGATCACTCGTCCCGGCTCACCGCAAGCGTGTACATCTACCGCGCGAATAGTGTTCGCCAGACGATTCATCCATCTCCCGCTGGCACGTGGGGTGGCCAGTTTTTCCGTATGAGGCTCCGCTGCCTCGCTGATTGCAGGCGAAGAGTTATACGATCGCATAACAGATCGCGATTTCTGTCAAGAGAAAAATGGACCGGGGTTCGCGATCTAGTGCTTGCCGTTCTGTTCGCGGCGTGCGAGCAACAGGCGAATTTTTGTTATCGCCTCCTGGTCGGGAACGAAACGCACAAGAATTGTCGGCGGATGACCGGGAGCAAGAGAGCGCACGTATTCCTGGCAGGAGGCCGTGTACGCGACTACGTCGCACGTCTTTAGAAGCCGCCGCGCAGCATTGCGGTCCGTGATCACAGCGAACGGAATCGTGCCTGGATCCTGATTCCGGTAAAACTCGATGGTCTGAATAATGCCCGGAGGCGGATCAACCGGCCCAAGGAGCACGCCGAGGTTTTTCTCTGGTTCCACATCGGCAATGCGCTGGACGGCTTCCTGGTCAAGCGTGTGAGACAGCGCGACCACCCGCACACCCTGTTTGACGACTGCCTGCTGCACGAAATCGAAATGGTACAGCGTGGTGGTCAGGTATACCGCCTTGCCCAATCCTTGCTCGACAGAGAAGCCGTTCTTGCCCAGGTCGTCGAGCAGGAGTCCTCGGACTTTAACCTGTTCTTCGGCGAGCGCCCGCCGGAGCTCCGAGATGTAGTCATCCACATACTCTGGGTGACATTCCACGAAGACAATCTCAGGTAAACGAGCTGTCGCCTCGTGTGTGCGCGCATAATGCGTTACGGCCTGCGCTACGAGTGAGGGATCCAGCCCTTCCTTAATCGAGAGCCGCACAACCTTCTCGGCCAGCCTGCTGATCTTCTGCCGCTGCCGCAGCTCTTCAGGCGTCGGCTCGAGCGTGAGTTGAACACGAACGCCGACACCCGGAATGCTGGATACTACCCCGCGACTGCGGAGCCATTTGTAAGCCTTATCGACTGTGAGAAAAGAGATACCGAGTTCGGCTGCCAACCTGCGAATGCCTGGCAGCTTATCATTCTGACGCAGTATGCCCGACTCGATCCTGTATATAAACTCGTGAGCGATTTGCAGATAAAGCGGCAATCCGCTTTCCGGGTTCAAGGTAAAACGCTCGGAACCCTTGGGTGGGATATTCGTCCTCTTCACGACGCGGATTATATAGAGTTCGCCCGCTACTTGATGCCCCTTCGCGAAGGTAAGCGAGAGTCTCCTTCTTCAAGAGGGATCACTTTTACATTGACGTTAACGAGGCGGCGTGTCATACAGTTACATAACTGTAGGGGGGAACAATGCAATTCCGCCGCCTCGCTGTCGCCGTCCTTCTCCTGTCTGTTCGCTGCTTGGCCCAGCAAGCCACGGTGGATCTCCGTGGCTTCGTCACGGACTCCGGAGGCGCGGCAATTCAGGGCGCCGCAGTCACAGCCAGGAATGTGAACACCAACCTGGAGCGCTCAGCCCAGACTCTGGACACAGGTGCCTATGCCATCGTTGCGCTCCCTGCGGGTACATATCAGCTCGTTGTCTCCAAGCAGGGATTTGCAACGAAGAAGTTGGAAGGCATTTCCCTCACCGTCGGATCCACACAAACCGCCAATGCCACGCTCTCCGTGGGCTCGGTCGCGGAATCGGTGGATGTTCAGGCCCAGCCCACCACTGTGAACACGCAGGAATCGTTCATCGGCTCAACGATCGACCAGCGCCAAACCCAGGATCTGCCTCTCGAATCCCGGCAGTTCGCGAACTTGGCCATCCTGACGCCCGGCGTGACGCTCACCTACAATGGCGATCCCACCGAGCAGAACCGGCTGATGCCCTCCATTGCGGGTGGCCGCTCACGCTTCACGGATTTCAACATCGACAATGCGGATGATAGCGAAGATCTCGACGGTGGTCTGCTCTACACCGTCAGCCTTGATGCCATCCAGGAATTCCAGGTGATCACGCACCGCTTCACGGCCGAACAGGGCCGCGCTGCCTACGGCATCATTAACGTGATCACCAAGTCGGGAACAAACAAGTTTCATGGAACCGGCTTTGAATACTTCAGGAACCAGGACCTCAACTGGCGGACCCACACTGAGGAGCTCAACGGACAACCGAAAGGCGCCTATCTTCGAAACCAGTTCGGCGGTTCCTTCGGCGGACCCATCGAGCGCGACAAACTTTTCTTCTTTGGCGCCGCTGAGCGCCTTCAACAACACACCGTCAATACTGTGAACACCCTGGGCCTCGATCCTTCTCTCGATGGTCCGGAGACGCTGCCGCAGACCCTATTGACGATTACTGGCAAGCTTGATGCGCAGTTGAATACCGCCAACTTGTTGAGCCTGCGCTACTCGCGTGAAACCAACGGAGCAGCGTACGGGGCAAACACGCTCACTCCAACGCAGGCACAAGGCTTCAACGACAACACCTACAACGCCGGTATCGTGAACCTGACGACCATCCTTTCTCCTACGCACATCAACCAAATGACCTTCGGCGTCACAACGTGGGAAAATAGCTTGCCGCCGAATCACGTTGGTCCAACGCTCATCTTCCCGAATGGAGTGACCCTGGGACAGGGCACTGCGTTTCCGCAGTCGACCTCGCTCAAGAAGCTCCAACTGCGCGATACCTTCGGCTTCTCCCTGGCAGGGCGTACTACCCACAACATCAAGACCGGTATTGAGTACGTCTTTACGCCGCACGTGGCCGCCAACTACACTACCCAGACCACACCGCAGTATTACTTTCTCGGGAATTCGTTGACGTCGCCCATCAACCAGATCTTCTACAACGTCGGCAGCGGTGTGTTTCAGACAAACAACTTGCACCGCCTCGGTGCCTTCGTACAGGACGACTGGCAGACCAGCCGTAGGCTTACCCTGAATCTCGGGCTGCGCTGGGACTATTACGGGGGAGTAGCGTTCAATCAAAACTACAGCCCCACTTACCGCTTCCTGCAGTCTGCCCTGCCAACTTTTCACGGAAAGCAGATGAGCACCCCGGCGACCAATTTCGGACCGCGCGTTGGATTCGTCTATCAGCTCACTGGCGATGGACAGACTGTCCTACGCGGCGGCTACGGCCTCTACTTCAACTTTCCCATCCTCACCACCTTCTATACGCTCGACGAGCGCAACAGCAATCCTCTGCGGCTTGGCTACTATGTGAACGATCCGAACGGCATCACGAATCCGGATGGGTCCTTCTATCAATATGGCCAACCGCTACCTCAAAATCAGATCGGCTCTACAGCGGCAGCGCTGCCTGACTCGGTTGCGGACCCGAATCAGGTTGACCCTAGATATCAGCACGCTACGATCGGCATGCAGCGCGCCATCGGCAGCAAAACCACGTTTACTGCTGATTTCCTCTTCTCGCGTGGCGACCACGCGGCGCAGGCTAACCGCATCAACCGTTTCAATGAGTACGCCGGCGCTGGTTTCGATTTCCCGCTCCGCATCGAGACTACCAATGGCAAGAGTAACTACCGCGCTCTAAATCTCTCAGTCACGCATCGCTATGGCAATAACTTCGAACTGACCGCCTGGTATGTCTTCTCGCGCTGCCACTCGACTGATGTAATCGCCGCTGATCAAGGCTTCGACGCGGGTGCCACCTCCCTGCCCATCGATGAGAACAATCCCGGTGCAGCAGCGAATTTCGGCCCCTGCGCGTTGCAGCCAGCTCATTCCTTCTTAGTCAGCCCCATCTGGACCCTGCCGCTGCAGTTTCAGCTATCCTCGATCAACCGTTTCTCTTCCGCACTGCACTACAACATCATTGCTGGCATCGACCTCAATGGCGACGGAGTGAACAATGACCTTCCCGCCGGAATCGCTACAAAGAATGCCGGCCTTGGTGCCAAGTCATTTCAATCCGATGTGCGGCTTGCCAAGACTTTTCATTTGAAAGAATGGGGCAGCCTCGAAGGCGATTTCGAGATGTACAACATCTTCAACAACAGAAACCCTGCCGGCTTCATCGGAAATCAGCAGGCTTCTAACTTTGGGCAACCCACGGAGTTCGCCGGTGATCCCCTACAGGGAGAACAGCGTCTCATTCAGTTAGGTGTACGGTATCGTTTCTAACCGTAGCCTCTTGCGGCTGATATGTATTTACTATGGGCTCTGGCCGGTGTTCCGGACTAAACGGACTAAGGCCGGCGCAAGGGATGATCGTTCATGTTAGACACCGAACTTGCGCCTGCCTCCATGTTGGTGCTGAATGATAAACAGGTAAGCGAACTGCTTGCCCTTCCACAACTCATCGAATCGATCGATCTCGCATTTCGTAACGAATACAATCCTGACCGCGGTCCGTTGCGTTCCCGGTTTTTGGTAGACGGTCGCGTCATCCTGGTGATGCCATGCCAAGCCGAAGACGCCATTGGAATAAAGACCATTTTGCTGATCGGGCGCCCAGGCAGAGGTCCAAGGACATATAAGTCAAGCTATACGTTCCATTCACTCGATGGAGTCACCAGCGCGTTTATCGAGGCGAACGCAATGACCGAGCTGCGCACCGCCGCTACATCCGCAGTAGCCACACGGGCGCTCGCACGTGAGGACGCCAACATCCTCGGCATCTTTGGCACAGGTGCCATTGCGCAAGCGCATGTGAGCGCCATGCTCCACGTGCGCGGCTTTAAGCAGATACTGGTATGTGGTTCTTCAATGGAGAAGAGCCGCTGGTTCGCTCAGCAAATCGAACAGCGACATGGTGTCTCCGCGTCAGCTGTCTCTGCCGGTACGTGTGCTGCAGAAGCATCGGTGATCTGCACCTGCACCACATCGACCGAACCTCTCTTCAGCGGAGCTGTTATCGCTCCAGGAACCCACATCAACGCCGTTGGAGCCTTCACACACGATTGCCGGGAGGTTGATAGCCTTACGGTTGCGCGTTCTAGGCTGGTCGTTGATACTTACGGCGGAGCGCTTGCTGAAGCTGGAGATCTCCTCAAGCCAATCGAAGAAGGCAGCGTCAACCGCTCACATGTTGTATCCGATCTGCAGGGAGCGCTGCTCAACGCTTCGTCCGTGCGCCGTACGGCGGAGGACATCACCCTCTTCAAGAGCGTCGGCTGTGCACTCGAGGATATGGTCGCAGCGCGAATGCTTCTTAAGCTGGTCCGGCAGCCAAACTCTGCGCCCGGGTCGGGGGGATGACCAGTCCTGCCGACCTGGCGACGCAGAGCCGCCCCATCCTTGTTATCGGTGGCGGAGTCATCGGCCTTTGCTGTGCCTACTCGCTTCGCGTTGCTGGAATTCCTGTCATGCTCTGCGAGCAGTCGTCGTACGGTTCAGGGGCTTCTTCGGGCAACCTCGGACTCCTCGCCGTCAGCCATAGCCTGCCGCTCGCCTCACCTGGAGTTGTGTCTCAAGCGCTGCGCTGGTTGTGGCGTCCCAACAGTCCCCTCAAAATCAGGTTTCCGCCCAATCCCGATTTACTTCGATGGCTTTGGCAGTTTTGCCGAGCCAGTTTCTCTGCTGGTTATCCCGAGCGAGCCGCTACACTGACGCGGTTGTGTCTGGAAAGCATCGAACTCTTTAGGGATCTCGAGCAGAAGCTGCAATTCGAACTCCGCTGCAAGGGAACGCTGGAGCTATTTTCTTCTACGAAGGGCTTTCTGCACTTTCGTTCAAGCGCAGCTTCCATGCGATCTGCAGGTATCGACGTAGAACCACTGACCGCTGCCGACTTACGCACTTTCTCTTGCAACCTACTTCCCCAGCTAGCTGGGGGTGCGTACTACTCTGCCGACTGTTTTGTCACTCCCACGCGCCTTCTAGCCGCTATCGCTGCCCGGCTCAAGGAGATGGGCGTGGAAATGAGGTCACCATCCCCAGTGAAGCGCCTGCGTATGCAGCGGGGGCAGGTGATTGCGGCAGACCTCGGCAATACCAGCGTGGAAGTGTCGGGCGTTGTGCTTGCCACCGGATACCAGATCAATACTCTGATCCAACCATTGGGATTGAAGCTTCCCGTTCAGCCTGCCGAGGGCTACACCGCGGATTTTGCCATCGCGGGCGGTGTCGATCTCCCGACAATCTTCGCTGAGGCCAGGCTGCTCGCGACTCCGATCGATAACGGGCTGCGGATTGGTGGTTACCTGCATCTGGGCGACACGCGATCCCGGGATTCCCACCGAAATGTCACGTCCACGCAGTTGACGCGGCCGCTGCGTCGGTACCTGCAAGAGACGTACACGCAAGAACTCTTAGCATCAGCTGTGCCCGTATGGAGGGGTGCTCGGCCCTGTTCACCAGATGGGCTTCCAATCATAGGAACGATCGCCAA
>JAOAPJ010000088.1 GCA_025462805.1 Acidobacteriaceae bacterium | reverse complement strand
GCTATGCGCTGGCGTTCTTCGACCTGGGCAATGTGCTGGACGAACTGGAGCGGCTGCCCGAGGCGATCGAGGCATATCGCACCGCGATCCGGCTGGTGCCGAAGTATGCCGACGCCCACTACAACCTAGCGCTGGCGTATGAGCGGACCGGGGAGCGCCGGCGCGCACTGCGGCACTGGACGCTGTACCTGAAGCTGGACCCGGTGGGGCCGTGGGCAACGCACGCGCGGACGCAGGCGCGGAAGATATTGTCGCGCGAGAAGCTGACCATCGTGCACCGGTCGCCCTGGTTCCCGCGGCGACGCTCCGAGGCGCGGGCGGCCAGCGGTTCGGCGGCGGAGCTCGGTCCCGGCCTTCCGGCTTAGGCGGCTTCGGCTGCCCAGCTCGTGCAGGCCGCACCTCGGTGATGGCTACAAGAGAACCAGCAAGTCACTCGCCGAGATCGGCCGTGAACTTATCGCCACGCACCTGATGCAAGGATCACTGCGCGCAGAAGGCGACCGTCTCCGCATCACCGCCAAGCTGATTCGCGTCCACGATCAACTGCAGATCTGGTCTTCCTCTATATGACGGCGAACCGCGGAGCATCCTCTCCTTCCCCGTGCGAGCTGAGTGAGGCAAGCGCGGAAGAGGTGCGGCTGCGACGGCGACTCTCTCGGGCGCGCATGCATGCTTTTGTGAAAGGCAGTCGCGCAATCTGGAAGCGTTTTTATCAGCGCGTCAGGGAGAGAACGGGGGAATGCCGGGGTGCGCATCCTTCTGTAGCCCTGCTACACTGTGCCGTTTGGCCGGCGACCGGCTGACGGCTTTCGCGTCCTTCAGTGCTGTGGCCGCGTCCTATTTTGTAGAAGTGAGGTGTTGTCCATGTCCACGGTTGCGCTGGAAACTCCGCAGGCCGCTCCGCTGAGCCGGCTGTCTGAAGACGAGCAGTTGTTCCGCGATACGGTTCGTCAGTTTGCGGACGAGATTATCGGACCACTGGTGCGGAAGATGGATGAAGAGCAGCACTTCCATGCCTCTCTGCTGCCGCAGCTCTTCAACCTGGGGCTGATGGGCATCGAGATTCCCGTCGGGTACGGCGGCTCAGGCGGCTCGTTTTTCGAGGCGATTCTGGCGGTGGAGGAGATTTCGGCGGTGGATCCTTCTGTGGGCGTGATGGTGGACGTGCAGAACACGCTTTCGATCAACGCGATTCTGCGCTGGGGCACGGAGGCGCAGAAGAAGCAGTACCTGCCGAAGCTGGCGACGGAGATGGTGGGAGCCTATGCGCTGAGCGAGGCCAGCTCGGGCAGCGACGCGTTTGCGCTGGAGACGCGCGCGGAGCGCCGGGGCGACCACTATGTATTGAACGGGCAGAAGCTGTGGATCACGAACGCCAAGGAGGCGGGGCTGTTCATCGTCTTTGCGTCGGTGGATCGCGACGCGGGGTACAAGGGCATCACCGCCTTCCTGGTGGAGAAGCACTATCCCGGCTTCACTGTCGGCAAGAAGGAGGACACGCTGGGGATTCGTGCGTCGTCTACCTGCGAGCTGATCTTCGATGACTGCAAGGTGCCCGCGGCCAACCTGCTGGGCGAGGTGGGCAAGGGATACAAGATTGCGATTGAGACGCTGAACGAGGGACGCATCGGCATTGGCGCGCAGATGCTGGGGCTGGCGCAGGGCGCGTGGAATCACGCCGCGCGCTACGCCAAGGAGCGCAAGCAGTTCGGCAAACCCATTGCGGAGTTCCAGGGCGTGCTCTTCCAACTGGCGGAGATGGCGACCGAGATCGAGGCGACGCGGCTGATGGTCTACAACGCTGCCCGACTGAAGGACGCGGGACTCGACTTTGTGAAGGAAGCGGCGATGGCCAAGTACTTCGCCTCGCAGGTGGCGGAGCGCTGCGCGAGCAAGGCGGTGGAGATCTTCGGTGGCTACGGCTTTGTGAAGGATTATCCAGTGGAGAAGCTCTACCGCGACGCGAAGATCGGGAAGATCTACGAGGGCACGTCGAACATGCAACTGCAGACGATCGGCAAGCTGCTATTGAGCCAGCTCAAGTAGCGGCGGCGGCACGGGTCTGGATTGCAGGCAATGGTCTCCGTATCGCATCGCGGCTCCGGATTGCAGCCAGCGGACGCGACGCCGCGCCGCTATGTCGATCCTGCCCCCGTGATACAAAGTGACTGTGGAATCCGGCAGCGGCACGACGCGGGGGCGCCTCAGCTTTGCTCTCTTTCTCATTACACTTCCAGCACTGATCTTCTATGCCGTGCTCTTCCGCACGGCGGTCAGTCTGCCGATCCTGGATGATTACCCGATCATCCTGGACACCACGAACCACATCAGCCAGACGGCTGGCCTGGTGCCGAGACTCGCGATTGTCCTGAGCACGCAGCACAACGGCTACAGATTGCTTTTTGAGAACTTCGTGGTCTGGGTGACCTATAGCATCACGGGACATATTCCCATGCTTGCGCTGGTGGTCCTGGGGAATGCGTTTGCTCTCCTCATCTTCCTGATTGTGGCGTGGATGGCACGCGACATCGAAGGGGACACCGTAACCACGCTGCTCACCCTCGCTCCCGTGGCATATCTTGTCCTGCAGCTGCAATATGCTTCCGCACTGAACTTTGCCTCGTCCTCGCTTCAGCATCTGGCGGTAGTTGCGTTTTCGCTGCTCGCTATTTATCTACTGAGTGCCAGAGCAGAGGAGGCGTTTGCGGCGGGCTGCCTTGCGATGGTGTTTGCCATTGCATCCTCTCCGAACGGCTTCTTTCTCGCTCCGGTCGGCGCCTGTCTGCTATTGCAGGAGAAGCGGTGGAGAGATGCGGCGATCTGGGCAGGTCTGTTTGCGCCGATCGTAGGACTCTATCTGTTCCGCCATGCTCCCATGCCGGTTACGCTGAGCGGTGAAAGCAAGGGTCTGGCCGCACTTCTTTCGCATGTCCATCCCGTCTACATCGTGTCTTTTCTCGGAGCATGC
>JAOAPJ010000077.1 GCA_025462805.1 Acidobacteriaceae bacterium | reverse complement strand
TGAAGCTGATCACCCGGCTCTACGATCCGACCGAAGGGCAGATCCTGCTCGATGGCGTGGACCTGCGCGAGTACGATTTAGACGACTTGCATCATGAGATGGGTGTGATTTTTCAGGACTTCATGCGATACGAGATGACGGCCCGGGACAACATCGGAGTCGGCCGGGTGGAGCGTGAGCACAGCGAGTTGGAGATCGAACGCGCCGCCGAGCAGAGTCTCGCAGCCAGCGTTGTCGCGAAGCTGGCAGGCGGCTATGACCAGATGCTGGGCCGCCGGTTCGAGGGCGGTGTGGAACTCTCCGGCGGAGAGTGGCAGCGGGTGGCGCTCGCCCGCGCGTACCTGCGGGACGCGCAACTCCTCATTCTCGACGAGCCCACCGCGGCGCTCGACGCCAAGAGCGAGCTCGAGGTCTTTGAACGCTTCGCTGAGCTAACCAAAGGCAAGATGGCGCTATTGATCTCTCATCGATTCTCTACGGTGCGGATGGCAGACCGCATCGTAGTTCTGGAGGGTGGCCGGCTGGTCGAGCAAGGCACCCACGCCGCGCTGATGGCGCTGGGCGGCCGCTATGCCGGCATGTTCGAGATGCAGGCGGCGAGCTATCGATGAATCACCAGCCATTCAAGGACGACGAGACGACCCGGAGCAACGATAGTCTGGATGCGATGAGCGCGGAGAGTCCTGTGCCGCTGCCTGCTGACCCGTTGCCCGCCGGGACCGCTGCCACGCTGCCGCCCACTGCACCAGTGGAGCCGACGGGTGAACCCTCAGCTCCGCCGGAACCACCTGTGGTTGCCAAGGTGCCGGCTCCGAAGATCGAGCGCACGGAAGAACAGATTCGCCGCGATGCGCAAGTAGCGCCGTTTGAGTGGAACGTTGCCCGCGCGCCGCAGGGCGATATCTTCAGCCGTCGGATCAGCGCCGCGCAATCCGCCTACGGTCAGGTCTTCCGCGAACTGGACCGGCGACCCATGCCGACCTACAGGCCAGGCGAGCCGCTCGACCCACTGCTTGAGCTGCGAGAGAATCCGCGGCTGCTGCAGTCAGCGCTGGACGAGATGTACTCCCTCCGTCGGCGGCTGGAGCGGCTGCCGGTTGTGGTGCGTCCCCGGGAGGGCGATGAGCCGCGCATCATCACGGTAGCGGACGCATACTTGCAGGCTACCGAGTCGCGCTGGAACGACGAGTGGGTCGTCTGGTTCCTGAACGAGATCCAGAAGGCGGATCCGCTCACACTGCGCGAACTATGGGCCTTCCCAACTGCGGTGAAGTTCCTGCTGGTGGAGGAGATCCTGACGCAGGCGCGCACGCAGATCGACGATCCGGCGGCGCACGATCTGGCGGCAGCCGGGCTGCTGGCCGCGCGCTTCGACAGCATCCGCAGTGCGATCTACGCCAATTGGGCGCAGATGATCGAGGGGCTGGTCGTCTTCAACGAGGTGTTGCGGGAGGATCCGGCCGGCGCGTACCCGCAGATGGACTTCGATAGCCGCGAGCGCTACCGCGAGCGCGTCTCAGAGATCGCCCGCAACTCCGATAGCACGGAACTGGAGATAGCCCAGGCCGCGCTCCGGCTGGCTCAGCGGCCCACACGTTCCAATGATGTTCCGCGGCTGGCGCTGCGTCGATCGCATGTCGGCTACTACCTGGTGGATACCGGATTCCCTTCCCTCGCGCGACAGGTGGGCTACCGTCCATGCCTGATCGACCGCATTCGCATGATGGTGTGGGGCGGTGCCGATGACTTCTATATTGGCGGCATCATCGTGCTGACGGTGGTGCTGATCGGAGTCATCCTGGCTGCGCTGGTGCCGAACTACTCAATCCTCGGCGGGCTCAGCTTCGCGTTCCTGCTGCTGCTGATCCCGGCGGCCCAGGGCGCCGTGGATCTGGTCAACAATACGGTCACTGCACTGTTCAAGGCCTCGGCGCTGCCTAAACTCGAGTTTCCCAAGGGACTGCCCGAGGATCTCACCACGCTGGTCGCCGTCCCCACGCTATTGCTGAACGAGAAGCAGGTACGCGAGCTGGTCGAGGACCTCGAAGTGCGCTATCTGGCCAACCAGGATCGCAATCTGCACTTCGCTCTGGTCAGCGATCTGCCGGACTCGGTAGCGCGACCCAGGCCCAACGACACGGATCCCATGGTTGATCTGGCTGTCGGGCTCATCAACGGCCTGAACGCGCGCTACGCCGGCAAAGGTGGCGGCAGCTTCTTCCTGCTCCATCGCCACCGCATCTTCAACGCACGCCAGGGTGTGTGGATGGGATGGGAGCGCAAGCGGGGCAAGCTGCTGGATCTGAACAAGCTGATCCGCGGCGTGTTCGACAGTTTCCCGGTGAAGATCGGCGACCTGGCCGCTCTGGGGCAGGTCCGCTACGTCATCACTCTGGACTCGGACACACAACTGCCGCGCGGCACGGCGCACGCCATGGTCGGCGCGATGGCGCATCCGCTCAATCAGGCGGTGATCGATCCGGAGTCGCGCCTCGTCACCCAGGGCTACGGCATCCTGCAGCCGCGTGTGGGGGTGAGCGTTCACTCTGCGTCGCGGTCGCGGCTGGCGGCGATCTATTCGGGCCAGACCGGCTTTGACATCTACACGCGCGCCGTATCCGATGCGTATCAGGACCTGTACGGCGAAGGCATCTTCACCGGCAAGGGGATCTACGAGGTCGACACGCTGCATGCGGTGCTCGACCGGCGCTTCCCACGCAACTCGCTGCTCAGCCACGACCTGATCGAGGGCGCGTATGCACGCGCCGGCCTAGTGACGGATATCGAGGTCATCGACGACTATCCGTCGCATTACAGCGCGTACCGGCGGCGGCAGCACCGCTGGGTGCGCGGCGATTGGCAGATCGCCCAGTGGCTGTTCGGCAAGGTGCCGGACGAGAGCGGTCGCATGGTGAAGAATCCCATCTCGCCGATCTCGCGCTGGAAGATCTTCGACAATCTGCGACGCTCGCTGGTGGAACCGTTCACGCTGATCCTGCTGGTGGCGGGGTGGCTGGGGCTGCCCGGCGGGCCGCTCTTCTGGACGCTGGTGACGCTGTTCCTGCTGTTCGTGCCCAGCCTGGTGTCGTTGGTATTCAGTGTGGGCCGGGCCTGGGCCAGCCCACAGAAGGGTGAGGTGCGCGAGGCGCTGGATGGCTTCGGCCAGAGCCTGATCATCACCCTGTTGAACCTGGCCTTCCTGCCCCACCAGACACTGCTGGCGCTGGACGCGATCATCCGCTCGCTGGTGCGGCGCTTTGTCACCGGGCAGCGGCTGCTGGAGTGGGAGACCGCGGCGCAGGCGGAGTCGGCGGGGGGAAAGACGACGCCGGTGGACCGCTATCTGCAGGCCACCCCGATCTTCACCGCGGGAGTCGCGGTGCTGGTGGCGCTGGTGCGTCCGAGCTCGCTCCTGATCGCCGCGCCCATCCTGCTGCTGTGGCTGTTCGAGAGTGCTGTGACGGCATGGCTGAACAAGCCGCCGCGAGACAACCGGCAGGCGCTGACGGAGCCGCAGAAGGTGTTCCTGCGCGAGATGGCGCTGCGCACCTGGCGCTTCTTCTACGAGTACGGCGGCCCGGCTCACAACTACCTGGTGCCGGACAATGTGGAAGAGCACGAGCTGTTCGAGGCGGCGCGTGTCTCACCGACCAACTTCGGGCTACTGCTGAACGCGCGACAGGCGGCACAGACCTTCGGCTACCTGAGCGTGCCCGAGTTCGTCGCGCTGAGCCATTGCAGCCTGGATACATACGACCGCATGGAGAAGCGGAACGGCCACATCTACAACTGGTACGACACGCGCACGCTGGAGCCGATCCGGCCGCGCGTGGTGTCCTCGGTGGACAGCGGCAATCTGGCCGCCTCCTTCTATACGCTGCGCTCCGGCGCCGAGGGGCTGCTGCGTGAACCGCTGATCACGCCGCGGCTGTGGGCCGGCATCCGTGATGTGTCGGCGCTGCTTGCGTCGCTGGACGCACTTCCCGCGGGCCTGCCGGAGGCGCCGCCGTACAGCGACCCGCGAGCGGGGATGAGCTCCGAGATTCGCGCCGAGGACGCGACGGTGCACCGTCCGGGGCTGCGCAGCGACCTGCGCAGCTGGATCGATTGGTGCTGCGAGGTGCGGCAGTCGCCGGCCTTCGACCACGTGCGGGGCACGTCGGTCGCGGACAAGACGCGCAGCGAGGCGGACTGGTGGCTGGCCGAGCTGCTGCGCCGTCTCGATGCGGTGCGCATGCTGGTGACCGACTACGTGCCGTGGCTGGACGGTGAGTATTTGCCGCTCGAGCCGGTGCTGAAGGACTTGAGCACGCCCACGATTGGACGCAGCGTGGCCTACATCGACGATCTCGACGGGCGGCTGCAGCGGGCCTGGTCGACCAAGGCGATCGAGCCGTCGCACGTGTACCTGGTCGAGAAGCTGCGGGCGCAACTGGCGAGCGCACGCACGCGGCAGCTGACGCTGACCGACCGGCTGAGCAAGCTCGCGGAGCGGGCGGAGCAGTGCGTGGCCGAGATGGACTTCGCCTTCCTGATCGAGCCGTCGCGGCAGATCCTGTCGATCGGCTACATGGTGGAGACGGAGGAGCTGCACAAGGCCTGCTATGACCTGCTCTGCTCCGAGGCGCGCATTGGCGCGTTCGTCGCCGTGGCCAAGGGGGATGCGACGCAGCAGAGCTGGTTCAAGCTGGGGCGCATCCACACTGTGGCGTACGGGCTGCCGGCGCTGATCTCCTGGACGGGCACGATGTTCGAGTACCTGATGCCGGCGCTGTGGATGCGGGCCTATCCGGACACGCTCGTCACCCGCACGCTGGTGAATGTGGTCGCGATCCAGCGCGCTTTCGCGAAAGAGAAGAACAACATTCCGTGGGGCATCTCCGAGTGCGGCTATGCGGAGATGGACGAGCAGGGACACTATCACTACCTGGCCTTCGGCATCCCTGCGATCGCGCTGAAGTGGGACGCGGTGGCGGGGCCGGTGATCTCACCCTACTCGTCGTTCCTGGCCCTGATGATCGATGAGGCTGAAGCGCTGAAGAACCTGCGGCGGATGGCCGGCATGGGCTGGGTGGGGGCTTACGGCTTCTATGAGTCGGGCGACTATCAGAAGTCGCTGAAGCAGGCGGAGCTGGTGCGCGAGTGGATGGCACACCACCAGGGCATGTCGCTGCTGGCGGTGTTGAACCTGCTGCACGGCAACATCGTGCAGGAGTGGTTCCACGGGAACGCCAACCTGAAGGCGACGGAGCTGCTGCTGCATGAGAAGCCGATCCGCGAGTCGCTGCTGCTGGCCGAGCACAAGCAGTCGGGACGAAAGCGGTCGGCGGCGTAGCGGCAGGGAGCCGGGACGGAGCCTGTCTTCGGCCGTAACGTTACGCTACCCCCCTCCCCCCTCCGGTACCGGGGCCCCGGATGCAAGTCATTTGCAATCAGCGTGCTGCGGGGTTCCCGGTGCGCAAATATCTCTTGCTCAACGACTTAGCCGCAAATATGTCTCGGGGTTGGGGTTAACGGCTGCTGCCAACCCGGCCGGACGCCCATCTCCCATTGCTTAGGCGATTTGCAGAGTGGCGGATCGCTGCTGCCGGATCGGCATGGGCAGGAAGCTGGCGCAGTGCTGGCGATGGATGGCGAGCACTTTGGCGGCGCGCTGGGGATCGGTGGACCAGACGCGCGAGACCTCCTCGATGAATACCTCACCGGTGGTGGCGACGAGGGCGCGGCCATAGGCGGAATAGGTTCGGCTGAGGTGGTGCAGCAGAGCCATGCGGGAGCGGAAGCAGGCGGCGCGGTCGCCAAAGCGCGCCCACTGCGCGTTGACGGTGACCCATTTGCCATGCAGGAACTCCTGGGTGGGCATGAGGAGCGCGGGAAGGAGGACGCCACTGATGTCCTCCGCGGAATGTTTTTGGCCGAAGAGGTTATTGGCTTCGCGGGCCAGCCGGGATTCACCCCAGGTGGACTCAAGCGCTGCTTCGCAGGCGGCGTACTCGGGAAAGATGTGACCGGCGGCGTGTGCGGCGGCGCTGGCCTGGCGAAGGAAGGTGTCCTGAAGTCTGCTGAGGGGCGTGCTGAGCATGGTGGCGTCTCCTGTGGCGAGCGAGTAGGCAGAGATAGAAGCAAAGAAAGAGCAGCAAAAGAA
>JAOAPJ010000047.1 GCA_025462805.1 Acidobacteriaceae bacterium | reverse complement strand
CCTGGTTTGGCGTCGTTGTCCAGAAGCACGATGGTTCGCCATGATGTGCTTGACCTGCGCCACTTCTCCGCCGCCGCACTGCGCAACCTGCTGAGCGAAGAGACTGACCTGTGGCAGCAGCGGCTGCGCTGGGACTATCGCGCGTCGGCACAACTGCTGCTGGACTACCTGGATTCGCGCATTCTGCCGGGGTTTGTAGCGACCGAGGATGGCCGCCCGGCCGGTTACGTGTTCTGCGTCTACGAGCAGAACAAGGCGGTGATTGGGGACGTGTTCGCCACGGCACAGGCCAAGGAGCGGGCGATACGCATCGAAGAGCGGCTGCTGGCGCATACGCTGGAGCTGCTGCAGAGCACTCCGGGCACATCGCGGGTGGAGACGCAACTGCTACTGCACCCCAAGGGACAGTTCCGCGAGCTGTTTACGACTAGTGGGTTCTCGGTGTATCCGCGGGTGTTCATGGAGCGGGCGCTGCGTGTGGAGCGCCCTCCTCGCGCGGTGGTGGTTCCGCCATCGCTGCGGCTGCGGCAGTGGCGCGAGGCCGACTTTGCCGCGGCGGGCCGGCTGATTGCGCTGGCCTATCAAGGGCACCTGGACAGCATCATCAACGACCAGTACCGCACGACCGCGGGGTCGATGCGGTTTCTGCACAACATTGTCCGCTTTCCGGGGTGCGGGCAGTTCGATCCTGCGACCTCGCTGGTGCTGGCGTACCGGGACAGCGAGGATCTGGCCGGGGTGGTGCTGTGCTCCCGCGTGAACCATGACACGGGACACGTCACGCAGTTATGCGTGGAGCCGGCGCTGCGCGGGACCGGACTGGGGCGGCTGCTGCTGGAGCAGTGCATGAAGGCGCTGGCCGGCCAGGCGATGGACTACATCTCGCTGACAGTGACGGAGGGCAACCAGGAAGCAGTGCAGCTGTACCGGCGGCTCGGGTTCAAGTCGCGGCACTCGTTCGATGCGATGGTATGGCAGCGGGAGTAGCCAGCGTCTCATTCATTTGAAAGAGATCTTCGCCATCATTCCCTGATCCTCATGCTTGAGAAGGTGGCAGTGGAACATGGACGTGCCCCGGATGATGGGATCCGTAAAGTCCATGATCAGATCGACCGAGCCCTTGGCTGGAACACTGATCGTATCCAGCCATTCCGGCTGAGCGTCTGCTTTCCCGTTTGTCCGATACGCCAGGAAGTGAACCTGGTGGATGTGAAATGGATGCACTTCGCTGGTGTCGTTCAAGATATGCCAATGTCGAAAATCGCCGATCGCAACGGTGGTCATAGGACGATCTGCCGGTGAGTACTTGCGGCGGTTGATGTAGTAGGAGCCTTGTGAGCTTTCGTTGAAGCGCACCGTGTAATCGGGAGCGTGCGACTCGTACTTCGCAAGGAAGGCGGCCGATAGAGGCTTGTATATGGGAGCGACCTGACCCGCGGGGACTGGCGACACAGGCGGCGCAGATGAGCCCACGGCGATGTCGGCCAGCACCATCTCAGGATTCAGCTCGCCCGAACGACCTGTGTCGACGCACGCACTCCTGAGAGACGCCCTGGCACCAGCCTGCGGGCCGGTGACGATGGCTTCCACCCGACCAGCAGGTGGAACAAGCACGTGCTGCACGATTTCAGCCCGGCGTTTCGGATCGTGATACGTCAGCGGCATGCCATCGCGCGCCACGATACTCATCTGCACAGAGTCGAGGGTGAGATCGGCGTAGAGGTCCGGAGAGGCGTTGACGATGCGCCAGAACTGCCGTTCCCCGGGAGCGATCGCGATGGTCGGCCGGATGACCCCATTGACGTTGAAGATATGTTCCGGCTCCTGGCGCGACGCTGTGCATCGCAGGTCCAGGACTTGCACGAGCTTTTCCCGGAGTGGTGGATGAGGATCGGGTTCGCGGACCTCTGCATCGCGCAGGATGAGAACGCGTTGCTTCATGGCGCGCACTTCCGGGACATAGCGTTCGATGCCATCGACGACAATCGCACCGGACATACCGTCGAGGTCCTGGCGATAGCTCTCGCCATGCGGATGGGTGTGGTACCAGTAAAGGCCGGGCGGCTGATCAACCGGAATATCGACGCGGTATTGGAGGGATTGCCCGGGCATCGCCATCATCGAGATGACGTCATCCTGCGGCGATTCGGGCGACACATGAAGACCGTGGAAGTGAAGGTTTGTCATGTTCATGCATGGCCCGGCGGCGCACTGCTCGGTGGAGTGCGGGGACATGCGATTCAGGTAGCGGATCTGAAGAGCTTCTCCAGGCAAGACATGAATGACAGGCGGAGTCTGGTGGTTTTGATAGAGGAAGGCGCCTTTGCCCGAGTGCGGATCGTTTACCGCCTCAAGGGTGAGATCTCCTCGTGCGACAGGAAGCTCTGGCAAGGTGCCATCGGGGACGATGACTCTATCCGACGGCGTCCGTCCATGCGAGGAGCAGCCCAGCAAGAACAGGCTGACGGCAGCAGCCGCAGCGACGGAGCGGATGCAAGACTCCAGGATCGTCTTCCGGGTCTGAATGCAAGCGGTAATGGCAACCAGCGCCGATGAAACCGACGCGGCAAGCCGAAGGCTTTTCCTCATCATCGTTTCTCTTCTGAGGAGAGCCTACCGGCGGCATCGATGGAGTGCGTTCAGGGAATGTTTGGGTTCCGTGGGGATTTGTAGCCTGCCACTGTGGGCGGCGCGTCTTAGCGGTGGATGAAGAACATGAGCCAGCTAGCGCCGATGACCGCTCCGGTGAAGAGGACGAAGCAGTAGAGGCCGTAGCGGAACATGGCGTTGGGTTCGCTGCGCTGCGTGATGCCGAAGACGGTGGAGGCGCAGAGCGCGAAGATCAGCACGGCGGTGAAGTGGGAGGGGGCGAAGATCACTGCTTTCTCCCGATGCGCAGGTTGTGCGCGTCCACTGCGGCGATGATGTTGAGCAGCCCGGCGACGACGATGAACTTGGTGCCATAGTCGGCGGTGACGACCTGCACCGGCGTCTGGCCAGCGCCGAAGAGGCGGCCGCCGATGTAGAGCAGGCCGGAGCCGAGGTCGCCGACGAAGCCAAGCATGGTGAGCGGGTCGCTGGCGTTGGCGACGTAGAGCTTGCCCTGCATGAGCAAGCCGAGCACGAACATCAGTACGATGGCGACAAACAGGATGGCGGCGCGGCCGTAGCGCTTGGCGATCACGTGACCTGCCCCGGGGATGAGCCAGCCAGCGAGCAGGGCGGCGGAGAAGAGCGGGCTCTTCGCTGCTTTGGCCTGCGCGAGATTTCGGCTGGAGGGGACTGTCTTCGAGGCCGAGGGGGCCGGTGGGGTGGTTGCCATTGGGGGTCTCTTGAAATGATACCGCAGGAGGATCTGCCATCCAGGCCACTGCGCCGGCGGCGCAACTTTGCTGGGCGGCTTGCGATGCAAGCCGCCGCTGAATGCCCGTTGCTGCCGAGGCCGACACTGGTGCTTCGCTTGGCGAAGGATGATCCCTGATGGCGCAACCAGGGATTGGCTAGATGCGGACGAGCTCGGTCTGGATGCGGCCGGTGACGCGGGCGTCTCGCTCGCTGGTCATCATGTTCACTTCGCTGCGGATGCCGAAGTGGGGGAGATAGACACCGGGCTCGACGGAGAAGCAGGTGTGGGGCAGCAGCAGCCGCTCGTCGTGGGTCTCGAAGTTGTCGAGGTGCGCGCCGCTGCCGTGGATCTCGGCAGCGATGTTGTGGCCGGTGCGGTGGGTGAAGTATTCGCCATAGCCGGCGTTACGAATGACGGCGCGGGCGGCGTCATCCGCCTGCCAGCCGGCGATGGGGCGGCGGGCGGCGAAGGCCTGCTTGACGACCTGGATGGCAGCGTCGCGTGCGTCACGGACAGTGGTGAAGACGGTCTGCTCTTCGCGGGTGGGTTCGCGGTCGACGACGCCGGTCCAGGTGACGTCGTAGTAGCAGGCGTCTGTGCCGTCTGTGTTGGGGCGATCAAGCCGGGCCCAGATGTCGATGAGCAGGAAGTCGCCGGAGCGGATAGGTGCGGTGTGCTCGGCGGTGGGCTCGTAGTGGGAGTCGGAGGAGTGGGCATTGACGGAGACGTTGGGGCCGTGCTCCCAGACCAGGCCGGCGTCGCGCATGGCGTGCTGGAACCACTCGACCATGGAGTACTCGGTGACGCCCGGGCCGGAGCGGACGCGACCGCCGATCTCGCGGAAGCCAGCGTCGAGGATGACGTCCAGCCTCTGCTGCGCCTCCTGGTGGCTGGCCTCCTGCTGCGGGGTGAGGACGGCCTCGAAGCGACTGACGAGGTCGGCGGAGGAGACGATACTCTTGCCGAGCTCGCGGAGGACCTCGATGGTGCCGGCGTCGACCATCGAGACATACATGATGGCGTTGCGCGCCGAGTACTGCATGGCGATGCGGTCGGCGCCGTGAAGGAGCTGGGTGAGCCCGGCTTCGAGCTCCTGCCAGGAGCTGTAGACCTGCGCCTCGCCGGGAAGCGGGTCAAGGCGGAAGCTCTCGATGCGGTGGACCAGCTTGCGCGGCGCGCCCTGGGCGGGGATGAAGTAGAACCAGCGGCGGGTGATGTGCAGGTTCTCAGCGAGGCCGAGGATGCGGTAGGCCAGGGGGTCGCGGTGGTGGTGATCGTAGAAGAGCCAGCCATCAAGCTGGGCATCGCGGAGGGCAGCCTGGATCGCGTCGAGTTGCATGGTCAATCGCGATTGTAAGCTGCGGCAATTGCGCACGAACGGATCGCGATCTTCAACAGGAAGCAGCTAGACTGGCGGCGGGCGGAGGCGGGAGATGCAGGCCAGCGGCATACATCATATCGAAGTCATCCTGCTGCTGCTGTTGTTTCTGGTGGGCGCGCTGACCACGCTGTCGCGGCGCTTCCAGACGCCGTATCCGATCGTGCTGGTGGTGGGCGGGCTGTTGTTGAGTTTTCTGCCTAACCTGCCACGGATCTCGCTGGACCCTGACGTGGTCTTCCTGGTGCTGCTGCCGCCACTGATCTTTGCCGCGGCCTTCAACACATCGTGGCATGACTTCCGCTTCCACCTGGTGAGCGTGACCATGCTGGCCTTCGGGCTGGTGGGCTTCACGGTGCTGGGGGTCGCGGTGGCCAGCAACTATCTGCTGCCCGGATTCGACTGGCGGCTGGGCCTGGTGCTGGGCGCGGTGATCTGCAGCACGGACGCGATCGCGGCGACCTCCATTGCAGCGCGCGTGGGTCTGCCACGCGGGATTGTCGATGTGGTGGAGGGCGAGAGCCTGGTAAACGATGCGAGTTCCCTGCTGGCTCTGGAGTTTGCGGCGGGCCTGGTGGTGAGCGGGGAGCGGCCGAGTGTGGGCG
>JAOAPJ010000043.1 GCA_025462805.1 Acidobacteriaceae bacterium | reverse complement strand
CAGCAAGCGGGGACTGTAGCGATGGTGCGCTCGGAGGGCGGCAAAGAGGTGGGCCGACGGTTGCGTGTGGCGATCGCAGGCTTCGGTACGGTGGGGTCCGCCGTCTCGCGAATCCTGATCGAGCAGGCCAACAGCTTCCCCGCATTTGAACTGGCCTACATCCTGAACCGGCGCATCGCCAAGAAGCGTGTGGATTGGGTTCCGTCCTCGGTGCGCTGGACCGAGAACGTAGATGAGGTCCTGGATTCCGACATTGATGTCTTTGTGGAACTGGTCGGCGGCCTGGAGCCGGCGGGCGGCTGGGTGCGGCGGGCGCTCACCAGTGGCAAATCCGTGGTCACGGCAAACAAAGCTCTGATCGCGGCCGAAGGAGTCGCGCTCAGCGAGCTGGCCTGCCAGCACCGCCAGCATCTGGCCTATGGGGCCTCGGTTGCCGGGGGGGTTCCCGTTCTCTCCGGCCTGCAGGAGGGACTTGCCGGCGATCAGCTCATCCGCATCAGCGGCATCCTGAATGGGACCTGCAACTACATTCTGACCCGCATGGAGCACGCCGGGCTCTCCTTTGCCGATGCGCTGGCGGAGGCACAGCGGGCCGGATTCGCCGAGGCCGACCCCAGCGCCGATGTCGACGGCTTCGACGCGCGCGCGAAGATCACCATCCTTAGCCGTGTTGCCTTGGGCGCAGACGTCGATCCCGAGACGGTGATGTGCCGCTCCATCCGGCCGATCACGGCGGTCGACCTGGGCTACGCGGCGGAGCTGGGCTGTACCATCCGGCAGATCTCGCATGCCGAAGTGAGCGCGGATGGCCTGCACATTGCCGTGCAGCCGATGCTGGTGGAGCGCGCGTTGCCCCATGCCAATGTGGTTGGACCGCAAAACATTGTGGTGAGCACGGGTCGCTATGGTGGCGAGACCACCTTCTCCGGCAATGGCGCCGGTGGAGGGCCAACGGCAGTGGCTGTGGTCAGCGATCTGGTCGCGCTGGCGAAACTTGGATCCACCTCCGCCGAATCGATGAGTCCGGCGCTGCGTCGCATGAACGCCTCGAGCTCGACGCTGATGCCGCACTACACGCGCTTCCTGGTGCGGGATCGACCCGGCATCCTTGCCGCCATCTCGCAGGTGCTGGCAACCTACTCCATCAATGTGGATGCGGTGCTGCAGTTACCCGGACACTCCCGCGAGGCGTTGCCTTTCGCCATCACGCTGGAGCCGTGCAGCCCGCAGGCGCTGGAGGCGGCACTGGCGGAGATCGGAAAGCTGCACTTCCTGGTGCAGCCGCCGCTATGCCTGCCGATTCTGAGGAAGCGGGCGTGACCCACCTGCATTGCACCGCTGAAGGCTGTGGCGCAACCTTCGATCTGCACACGCCCTTGATGGCGTGCCCACGTTGCGGCGAACTGCTTGAAGTGGCGGTGGATCGGCCAGAGCTGGAACCGGCCGCGCTGAAGCGGCTGTGGCTGGAGCGACGGTGCTCCTTCGCGGCCGTGGACCAGAGCGGTGTCTGGCGGTTCCGGGAGGCACTGCCGCAGTACCCGGCCGAGACCGTCGTAACTCTGCGCGAAGGCAATGTGGCGATGGTGCGGGCACACAGAGCGGCAGACTTCGCCGATGTGAGCCGCCTCCACTTCAAACACCTGGGCTGGAATCCCACGGGTTGCTTCAAGGACCTGGGAATGACCACCGGGATGACGGAGGCTCGCCATCTGGGCGCGAAGGTGGTGGCCTGCGCATCGACCGGGAACACGGCAGCATCGCTGGCCGCCTATGCGGCGCGGGCAGGGATCGTCGGGCGGGTGTATCTGCCGGCTGGGCAGGTCTCCATGAACAAGCTGGCGCAGGCGCTGGACTTCGGCGCGGAGATCGTCGAAGTGAACGGCAGCTTCGACGATGCCTTGAACACACTGCTCGCTTTGCCGCCTGAGGAGGTCTACTTCCTGAACTCGGTGAACCCGTTCCGCATCGAGGGGCAGAAGACCTGTATGTACGAGGTGCTGGAAGAGCGCGGCTGGCGAGCACCCGACTATTTGGTAGTGCCGGGTGGGAACCTGGGGAACAGCGCTTCGTTTGGAAAGGCTTTTGATGAGCTGCTGCAGTGGGGGCTGATCGAGCGCGCGCCGAAGCTGATCGTGGTGCAGGCAGCGGGAGCGAACCCCTTTGCGCGGCTGTGGCGGGAGCGGGCGAAGCATCCCGATGCCGTGCTGCAGCCGCTGGAGCCGGAGACGCGCGCTACTGCGATCCGCATCGGCAACCCGCGCTCCTGGCGGAAGGCGCTGCATGGCGTGAAGACGACGGGCGGCATGGTGATCGACGTGACGGATGAGGAGATCGCAGCGGCGAAGGCGGCGATTGGAGGGGACGGCATCGGGTGCGAGCCGGCATCCGCCACGACGCTGGCCGGGCTGAAGAAGCTACGCACCTCCGGCGTGATGGAGCGCGATGCGGAAGTCGTCGCCATGCTGACCGGGCATGGCCTGAAAGACACGGCGTACATTCTGGAACAGCATGGCGCCCGCGGGCAGGGCCAGCAAGAGGGCCACTGAGGCAACCATGACCGACGACGCGTTGCCATGGGAGACCGAACCGGCAGAGATTCACGTGCCTGCTTCGATTGCAAATCTGGGCCCAGGCTTCGATACGCTCGCGGTGGCGGTGAACCTCTATCTCAGCCTGGTAGTCGAGCGGCGCGACAGCATGGACGAGATCAGCTTCGACTTCATCGGATGCGACCCGACGGGCGACAACCTGATCCACGAGGCGTTCAATCACCTGAGGCATGAATATGGGCGGCCGCTGCCTTCGATCCATGTCGAGGTGCGCAGCCAGATTCCGCCGCGGTCCGGGCTGGGTTCGAGCGCCGCGGCTACGGTGGCGGGGTTGCGGCTGTTCGAGCTGGTCAGTGGTGTCTCGCTGGGGCCGACGCCGCTGCTGGCGGTGGCTGCTGCACTGGAGGGCCATGCCGACAATGTCGCGGCGGCCATGCTGGGGGGACTCACGGTGAGTTGTCAGGCGGAGGATGGCACGGTCACGGCCGTAAGCCTGCCTTGGCCGCCCGCCATCCGCATGCTGGTGCTGACGCCGGACTACGCGCTGACCACCGAGCGTGCCCGTGAGGTGTTGCCTTCGCATGTGCCGTTTCGCGATGCAGTGAGCAACATGCAGCGGCTGGCGCTGCTGCTGTGCTCGCTCGAAGGCGGCCATCCGCAGAGCCTGCGGGAGGCGATGGTGGACAAGCTGCACCAGCCTTATCGCAAGCAGATTGTGCCTGGGCTGGCTGCACTGCTGGAGCTGGAGCATCCGGACCTGTTGGGCGTGTGTCTGAGCGGAGCCGGGCCCTCCCTGCTGGCGCTGACGCTGGGGGAGTCGCGCGACGTGCAATACCTGGTGGAGGAGAGTTACAGCAGGACAGGCAATACGTTCACGATGCGCTGGCTCAAGGGCGAGCAGCCGTTTCCATAAGCGGCTGCTGCACCGCGGTGGGGCGATCGGTGTAGCGCAGGCGGGGCAGATCCTCGACGGCGCGCCGCAGCGTGGCCTCCCAGCGGGAGTGCAGGTCCAGCAGCTCGGGATCGTCGGCAGAGAAGCGCCGGTACTCGGTGAGGTCAAGGGCGCCATCGCGATAGACCAGAAGCTCCAGGGGCGGCCCTACCGTGACGTTGGAGCGGATGGTGGCGTCGAACGACAGCATGGCGTAGAGCGCGGCGACGTCCAGGGACGTTTCGTCATAGACGATGCCGCGGTCGAGGATGGGCCGGCCGTACTTCACCTCGCCGATCTGCAGGTAGGGCGAGTCCTGGGTCGCGCTGAGGGGGTTTCCCTGGGGGTAGATACAGTACAGCGCCGAAGGGCCACCCTTCACCTGGCCGCCCAGCAGCAGGTGGATGTTGAAGTTGTAATCGTCCCGTTCGAGCGCGGCCCGATCCAGGTCTGAAACACGGCGCACCGCATCGCCAACCACCCTTGCCGCCATGTACATGGACTCTGCCAGGGCGAGTCCCCGACCCTGCTGAAAGTCGTCCTGCAGCAGCGTGATGGTCGACTGGGTCAGCGAGAGGCTTCCGCTGGTCAGCAGCACGAAGGCCCGCTCGCCGGGCAGCACGAAGGTGTGCATCTTGCGGCAGACGTTTACCTGGTCATAGCCGGCGTTGGTACGGGAGTCCGAGGCCATGACTAGCCCCTCGCGCGTCATGATGCCGAGACAGTAGGTCATTTAGGCTCCATCCTCTCCCAGCCGGGCGAGAATTGCTACCGCGCTCTCCAGAAAAGCGCGCGCAATCCACTCCTGCCGTGGCATCCTAGTCTCCCCAGGAGCCCCGCATGCTCCCGCAGGCCTGAGATTGCATCAGAAAGTCTGCGTACCCGCTCCGACCCCGCCGTTGGAAGCGAACTGGCACTGACAGGTACTCACAGCTTCGCGCATGAAAATTCGACTGGGATATGACATGGAATTTGAGACGCCG
>JAOAPJ010000013.1 GCA_025462805.1 Acidobacteriaceae bacterium | reverse complement strand
CGGCGGTAGTCCTCCGCCAGTTCAGGAGATGCCAGCCGAGCCTCGCGCTCGAGGCGGTCTGCAAGCAATTCGGACGGTGACGATTCACGGATCTTGAGCATGGTTTCCATGGCTGCGAGGGTACTGGGCCCCAGGGTGCGAACCGAATACTACTTTTGTGCCGGTTTGCTCTGCGAACGCGGGATACACCTCCCTGGAACAACTCGCATGCCAAAGTGTTGGCGCCAGCTAGCCGCGCAGACTTGCAGGCGGATGGCTGACGGCGGATAACTGGTCGTACGCAGACGGCGCGAGTTCAAGACCCGCCGCGGCGATATTCTCCTTCAGGTGCTTGACCGAAGAGGTTCCCGGGATGGGCAGGATCACTTTGGAGCGTTTGAGCAGCCATGCCAACGCGACCTGCAAAGGAGTTGCATCCAGCTTGTCAGCAACTTTCTTGATGGCGTCATGTGCCTCCTTCGCCTGCCCGAGTGGAGCCCATGGAAGGAAAGCAATATTGTTCTGCTCGCAATAATCGACGATGAAGTCAGATTCCCGGTCGGCGAAGCTGTAACGGTTCTGGACGGAGACGATCGGCACAATTTTGCGCGCTCTTTCGACGTGTTCCCGAGTTACGTTGGAGAGCGCGACGTGACGAATCTTTCCCTGCTCGCGCAGCCGGGCCAAGGCTTCTACGGACGCTTCAAAGGAGACAGCATTGTCCGGAGCGTGAAGCTGATAGATGTCGATGCGATCCAAACGGAGCCGGCGCAGGCTGCCCTCGAGTGCTTCGGTCAGATGCTTCGGGCTGGCGTTGTGCGTCCACTGGCCGGGACCCGGGCGCTCCCATCCGCCTTTGGTTGCGATCACTAATCCAGACGGATATGGATAGAGCGCCTCTGCAATCAACTCTTCAGATGTGCCAGGACCATAGGAGTCCGCGGTATCGATGAGATTCACACCGAGTTCCGTCGCTTCCTGCAGGGTGGCAAGCGCAGCGGCTTTGTCCGGGGGAGGTCCCCACACGCCTGGGCCTGTGATGCGCATCGCGCCGTAGCCCATCCGATTGACGGTGAGATCGCCACCGATGATGAAGGTGCCGGCGGCTGCGGCGGAAAGGGTCTGTGCTGTATTCATGAGACTGCTCCTTTTTTGCATTGCAAGTGTGGAATGTATGACGACGTCCGAGGCCTGCACTCAGGCAGGCACGGGTGCATTCTTCTCAATCAGGTTTCGCGCTTTGAGATCTGCCCAGAATTCGGCAGGGATCCTGGTTTGCATGGAGGTGTAATCCGCAAGGATCTGTTGCTCGCTGCTGGCGCCGACCACCAATGCTGCAGCAATATCCGGCGCTGCGGAGAATTGAAGCGCCGCAGTCCGGAGATCAACTCCATGGTCGCTTGCAACCTGGCGCAGGTTCTTACGTTTTTCAAGAAAGGCCGCTGGAATCTGGTAGGACTGCTTTCCGTAGTTGTAGCGTGGACTTCCCGAGATAAACCCGGCGTTCAGCGATGAGCCGATCACAAACGATACGCCTTTGTCTCTGGCGGCTGGGAACACTTGATCGAGCGCATTCTTGTGGTCGATCAGAGAGTACTGAGAGGCCAGAAGACAGATATCCGGATCAGCCACCTCAAGCAGCCGCAGGATTGGTTCCGGTGTATTGACACCGATCCCCCAGCCTTTGATGAGTCCCTCTTCCCGCATGCGTGTGAGTTCGGGAAAGGCGCCCATTCGCGCAATGTCAAACTGCTGCTGCCAAGAGGTTGGAAGGTATTTGTTGTCCGGCGAGATGTCATGGACAAAGACGATGTCCAGGCTGTCGATACCAAGCCTCTGCAGACTGTCTTCGATGGAACGCCGCACCCCAGACGCGGTGTAATCGTAGACGACATCGTTGGGCGAGGGGGAAAAGGGAAAATAATCCCGATCTTTGGCAGTCTTCGATGCTTTGAGAAGTTTGCCAACCTTCGACGAGATGACGAATTCACTTCGAGTTTTATTGTGAAGATAGTTGCCGTATCTACGCTCCGCCAGACCCAATCCGTACCACGGAGCCATGTCATAGTAGCGAACCCCGGCATTCCACGCGGCTTCGATCGTGGCGTACGCATCTTCATCGGTAACAACGGCAAATTCATTGCCTAGCGGAACGCCTCCGATGCCAAACCTGACTGCTGGCTTGTAGTGCTCCCGTTTGGCTCCGCTGGCGGCCTGCTCGATGCCCTTAGTTGCGATGGTTTCCGATGGGCCATAGGCAGAAGCTGCCTTGGGCATAAGCGCTGTTGCCACTGCCATGGCCGATCCTTTGACGGTGACGCTCAAGAAGTCTCGTCTCGTATTCATCGGCAATCTCTCTCTCGATATTGGGTGGTTGGCATCCGCACAACCACTTCATCGGATGTGAATCGCCCCTTGAACGATTGATTTTCTGAGCCGACTCGCCAGATCATCCGCAACCGATATCGATCTAACCATCTGTACTGTACAGTACAGTACATCCAGCAACCGGCCGCTGGCAACATGAGGCTATGACGACTTTCGGTTGTCTCTGGTCAGACAGGTGCAGAGGTTAAGTTGATGGACGGGCTGGGCAGCTAGATGCGGAACAGCTCGCGCTTATCTACCATCATGCTCGCGCTTATCGGCCATCATGCTCGCGCTCATCGGCCATTCAGCTCGCGCTTATCCGCCATCATGCTCGCGCCGCTGCATGGCCTGTTCCAATTGCTTCTGACGATCGCTGAGCAGGGCATGAATTTCACCATGCGTTTGGTCGCTGATTGCGTGAATCTGCGGAGCAAGGGCCTGCCGCGAAGCTGTCGGATTCTTATCGAGCAGCGCCTGAATCCGATCGTGGTGCTCCTGCAGCAGAATTCGAACCTGCTTCAGTTGCTCAGGAGTGAGATCCAGGTCCCTTTTAAGGTGAGCAAGTTCCTGGTCAATCGAGTGTGATGTATGGATGTGTTGAAGCTGCTGACGCGCAGGTGGCTGCTGCGTGCCATCGTCCTGGGCTACGGCAGCACCGGCCATTCCGAGCATCAGCATGAGCGCACATGCAGGGATAGGAGCTCGATTTCGCATGGGGAGCAGCGCCTCCTTGGGCCCTCGGGTTCATCCAGCAGGGACTCTGTTCTGTAGACGGACAATTCCACGGCAAGTTGCGTGAACAGGCTGCTCACCTAAACTGCGGGTATGCGGAAAGTTGTCATTGCCGGACCGCCTCCTGTTCAGGTGCTCGACGTAACTGGCCCACTCGAGGTCTTTTCGAACGCGCCTGACTACGAGATTCAACTCGCAAGCCCGGGCGTTGGGCACACTCTTCAGACGAGCCGAGGGATCGTGCTGGCCGACGCAACTCCCATCGCCGACGTCCGCGGCCCTATCGACACCCTTGTCATTGCTGGAGGTCCCGGCGCTGAAAGCGGCAGTTACGATCCCAACTTTATCGGCTGGATTGAGAAGGCCGCGCGGCAAACACGTCGTGTTGCCTCCATCTGTACCGGCGCATTTCTTCTAG
>JAOAPJ010000009.1 GCA_025462805.1 Acidobacteriaceae bacterium | reverse complement strand
CGAGTTTATGGAGTTCGGCAGAAGCAACATGGGACAACAGGTCACCATGGAACAGGTCTCTGTGCCCCCAAAGGGTGAATTCACCAGCAGATCGCTCGGGCAACTGCCGGAATTGCGGAGCGCTGGAGTCATCGTGCTCGCGATCCGCAGACAGGGGGGTGACACCATCTTCAATCCTTCGAATGAATCCGAAATCTCCGCCGGAGATGTCTTGATCGTGATGGGTGAGCGACCCAATCTGCAAAAGGTGGAAAAGATCTTTGCCAGCTAAGTACCCGGACTAAGTACCCGATCTAAGTCCGCGGCCGACTCGCGCGGCACAAAAGCGAAGGGGCGACCTCTCTTTCGAGTGATCGCCCCCTCTTCCGATCTCCGAAGATCCGTCTCGGCATCCGGATCACAACTCGTTACGACTACAGAACTGCTCCCGCACCTGCAAGCATAACTCGCCGGCACCTTAGCATTCCGACATCGCAAGCGTCGTAAAAGCTCTCTCGGTTCCATCCGCCCGCATTCGGTCTCCCGAATGCTTCGTGAGTACCGTTGCCGGTTCTCTGGAAGTCCCTTGATCACTCTCTTCTTCTGGAAGATTTCTCTTCCGCTGATTCGAATCATACTCGCGACATCCAGGAAGTCGAGTGGCTCGCGCAAATTTAGCATTGTGGAAATGGTTGCGTTTCTGTGCGTAATTCCTTGCCATACTCCCCGGCCGCAAATGATTGACAACCGCTAACTCCCCTAACCCATTCCTAACTCGCCGGTGTAAGCCATTTCTCCACGTTCCTGCTCACGTCCGATGCGCACACATGCGGGCCAGGCCACAGCGAAGGGCCCGCGTTGCCTCGCCGCTGGCTCGATCATGGCCGGCACAGCATCCCGCCGAACCCGAGCCGCGTCCGTCCGAAATCGGCACTATCGCCCTCGGGCAGTAAGCTCCCTCCACCAAGCCGCTGCTCGGATCAGCAAGAGAAATTTGCATGGTCCAAAGCGCGGCGTTTAAACACCGCAGCATTTCGCCACAATCAGCGTCAGGTCGTCGTGCTGCTCCTGCGGGCTGAAGTGCTGCACTTCAGCGATGACTGACGCTGCGGCACTCTGGGTACTTAAATCGCGATGACGCCTGACCGCGTCAAGCAGACGGCCCTCGCCGAACTCCTCCCCGGCGTTGTTCACCGCCTCCGTCACGCCATCCGTGTAAAGCGCAAGAGTATCTCCGGTGCGGAGCTGGCAGTCCACCGCCGGACTTGCCCACTGCGGAAAGAGTCCGAGGACCGTCCCGGTCGAACGCAGTCGTTCCGCCGTACCATCCTTGCGCAGCAGAAGCGCGGGGAGGTGCCCGCAGTTTGTGTATCGCAGCCGCTGCGTCGCATCGTTGTATTCGGCGAAGAAGACAGTGGCATATGCGCTATCCACGGTGTTCTCGTAGAAGAGCCGGTTCACGGATTGCAAAAAGGCCTCCGGCTGCTCGCGAGCCAGGGCAAACTGGCTGCGAAGATTCGCCTGGAGGTTCGCCATCAGAAGCGCAGCCGCGATTCCCTTCCCCGAAATATCGCCAACGAAGAGTCCCACGCGCTCCTGATCCAGCGCAAAGAAGTCGTAGTAGTCCCCACCGACATGGCGCGCCTGGATGCACATGCCGGCATAATCCAAGGTCCGCAGTGGGGGCAGTGTCTGCGGGAACAACCGCGCCTGCACCTGCTTGGCAATCTCCAGCTCCTGGGCCACGCGGCGCTCAGCTTCCAGCTTCGCTGCATTGGCGCGCCGCTGGGCCTCGATCTCCTGGCTCATCTCATCGGAGCCGAGCAAGTCGAAGGAGTTCTCATCCACATCGCAGAAGCTGGCAATCGTCCCGCCCCATAACTGCGGCTGGGGAGGATGATGAAAGCGAACTCCGCGGCCGCACCACAGGTCATAGGTGGCATAGATGTCTTCCGCAATGAAGGCAATCTGTGTGTGCCGCCCGATCAGCTTGTAGTTCTCTGTGCCACGCTTCGGCGCAATCAACGCCAGAATCGCACTGCCGTCCGGTGGTGCTATCGCCACCCACCTTCCAAACTCGAACCGCCCATCCGCCACAACACTGAATCCAAGCTGATCGATATAGAAGCGCAAGCTGCGCTCGTGATCGCGCACGAAGACGTTGGACTTGAAGATCCGTATGTAAGAACTCTTTTCGTCCGCGCGCCGCAACGCATTTCCCACGCCTGCCGCCAGGCCGCTGTTCTCGATGCGCGAAATCACAGGGTCCGGGGTCACTCGAGCTCCCTTCGGCAGACCTCAAGGCGCGATCACTCCATTTTGCCAGCCTCCAGCCTCCTTGAATGCCATATAAATTTCGCCGGCCACTCGTGGCGCCAGCAACTCAAAACACCAACCTCCGCTCCAACGACGAGGAACCTGCGTCATCCATCGCCATCCGCTGTGCGACAACCGTTTCACAACGTTCCAGGAGGGTCCCCGTGAACCCACACATCAGCAGACGCCGCTTCCTCGGCACCATGGCCGCCGCTGGCACCGCGGCAGGAGTTGCAGGCGGCCCGCTCTCTCACCTGCTCCACGCAGAGGCGCTAGCCGAACCGGCCGGCACCGGCATTGAGCACATCATCGTCGTCATGATGGAGAACCGCTCCTTCGACCACTTCCTCGGCTGGCTGCCCTATGCCAACGGAAGACAAGCCGGGCTGACCTACTACGACAAACAGAATCGGCCGCATCGCACCTATCACCTGACCAGCTACCAGAACTGCAACTTAGCTGATCCGGACCACTCCTACGGCGGCGCGCGCATACAGTACGACAGCGGCAAGTGCGACGGATGGCTCAAGGCAGGCACCAACGATCTCTTCCCCATCGGCTATTACGGCCAGAGTGATCTCACTTTCCTGGGCCACGCCGCACCACATTGGACCACCTGCAGCGACTACTTCGCCGCCATCCTCGGCCCCACCTATCCCAATCGCTTCTATCAGCACGCCGCGCAGACCGACCGCCTGGACGACAGCACCACCACCTCCACCTTGCCCACTATCTGGGATCGGCTCGCAGCCGCGGGCCTAAGTGGCCGGTACTATTACAGTGACATTCCCTTCACCGCCCTATGGGGCACGCGCTATCTCCCGATCAGCCGGCCTTATACAGAGTTCCTTGCTGCATGCGCGACAGGAACGCTGCCCAACGTGTCGTTCGTCGATCCGCGCTTCGTGGATGAAAACAGCGGCACCTCCAATGACGATCATCCACACGCCGACATCCGTAACGGCGAGGCCTTCCTCAACCAGGTCTATCAAGCCGTCACCAGGAGCCCTGCGTGGGCCAACACCGTCCTCGTCATCAACTACGACGAGTGGGGCGGTTTCTTCGATCACGTGCCGCCGCCGCTCAAGCCCATACCCCCGGGCGACAAAGCAGTCGGGAGCGATGGCCGCATCGGCTTCCGTGTTCCTTCACTCGTCATCTCACCCTTCGCCCGCCGCAGCCACATCTCCAACACCCAGTTCGACCACACTTCCGTGCTGAAGATGATCGAGTGGCGCTGGAGTCTTGACCCGCTGACCGTGCGCGATGCAACAGCGAACAACCTGGCCAGGATTCTCGACTTCGAGCGGCCGGATCTCTATGCGCCGCAGTACGCCGTGCCGCCGGGTCCGTTCGGCGGCGTCTGCTCCTCTGCGGCGGTCAGTTCGAACACGCCCTCCACCAGCAGCGAAGAGACCGAGTGGTCGGCCATCAAGGCTCTCGCCATCAAATACGGATTCCCCATCTACTAGGAGTGAAGCAATGCTGAAGCACATCCCCCTGCTCGTTCTGTTGATTGCCGCCACCGCTGGTCACGCCCTCGCGCAGTTGCCGAAGATCCAGCATGTCTTCGTCATCATGCTGGAGAACAAAAGCTACACGGAGACCTTCGGCAGCAACTCGGCCGCTCCCTACCTGGCCCGGACTCTCACCGCGCAAGGCCAGTTGCTCACCAACTACTACGGCATCGGTCACAATAGCAATGACAACTACCTCGCCATGATCAGCGGTCAGGCGCCCGATCCAACGACCCAGGGCGACTGTCAGATCTATCAGGACTTCACCAGCACCGGCGTCTTCGCGCCCTACGGGCAGCTCGTCGGCCAGGGCTGCGTCTTTCCCTCGTCTGTCGAGACCGTCGCCGATCAACTGCAGTTGCGCAATCTCACCTGGCACGGCTACATGGAAAGCATGCCGGCGCCCTGCTCACACCCCGCGCTGAACACCGTTGACACCACGCAGAAGGCTACCCCTACCAACGAGTACGCCACCCGCCACAATCCTTTCGTCTACTTCCACTCGCTGGTTGACTCCGGCTCCTGCGAGGCCAACGATGTGGCACTGACGCAGTTACAGGATGACCTGCGCACCGTGGCAACGACACCAAACCTTTCTTACATTGTGCCGAACCTCTGCCATGACGGCCACGACCAGCCCTGCGCCGACGGCGAGCCCGGCGGCCTGGTCTCCGCAGACGCATTTCTCAGGCAGTACGTGCCCTTGATCACCAGTTCGCCGGCATTTGGACGGGATGGCGTGCTCATCATCGCCTTCGACGAGGCCGAGTTCGGCGCCTCCACCTCTTCGGACGCAACTGCCTGCTGCAACGAGATTCCCGGGCCGAACTCTCCCCTGCCCGGCATCACGGGACCCGGCGGCGGCCGTGTCGGCGCCGTCGTGCTGTCGCCGTTTGTCAGCCCCGGCACGCAGAACGCGAACCCCTACAACCACTACTCTCTGCTCAAATCAATGGAGAATCTCTTCGGCCTCTCCTACCTCGGGTATGCCCGGCCCAGCAACGTGCCCGGCTTCGGCACGGACGTCTTCAGCCGAATGCGCAGGTAGCTCACCGGCAGATGAGGAAGACAGGCGGCTCGCGGGAGCCGCCTTCTTCCGTAGGGCGGACCCATGGTTCGAATGCGATAGCGCTCGTCAGCGATAGCTCTGGCAGTCCCTGAAGCGGGAGGCCGCCATTTCATTCCTTCGCTGCCGAGTGCTCGGCATGGCAAACTATCCCAGACCCACAGCATCCTAAGCCGCTACCAGTGTCCAACGCCGATCTCACAGCAGTCCTTCTTGTTCTCCTGCTCCTGGCCGGTTTCGCGCAGGTGCTGGGATATCTGTTCGTCCGGCTGCGCCAGCCCCGCGTCGTCGGCGAGATTCTCGCTGGGGTCGTGCTTGGACCCGCCCTGCTCGGCCGCTTCCCGGCTGTCACTCACCTCGTGAGCCGAGCGCAGCATCAAGGCAACATCCTCGACTTTGTCTACTGGCTCGGCCTGCTCCTGCTCATGTTCCTCTCCGGCGCGGAGACCCAGCAGCTCTTCAGCCGGGACGAGCGCCGCGAAGTCGGCTGGCTCACCATCGTCGGCACCGGGATTCCCTTTCTGCTCGGCCTGGCCCTGGCCCCCTGGGTCATTCGCCCTTCGCTCGCCGGTCCCAACGGCAATCGTCTGTCGCTCACCATCATCCTCGCGGTCGGCGTCGCCGTCACCTCTGTGCCGGTCGTCTCGAAAATCTTTGCCGATCTCAAAATCCTGCAGACACGCTTCGCCCGCCTCGTCCTCGGCGTGGCCGTGCTCGAGGACATCGTCCTCTGGCTCGCCCTCGCCGTCGCCACCGCCGCAGCCGGCAGCCGGGCGCTCCAGCCGCGCCAGCTTACCTGGCACCTCATCGTCACCGTTGCCTTCTTCGTGCTTGGCCTCACCCTGATCCCGCGTGCCGTGAAGCGCATCAACAAATCGCGCTTCAACGTCTTCGCCACCCACTCGCCCACCGGGTACGCGCTCGCCGTCCTGCTCGCTTACTGCGCCGTCGCCGGTCTGCTCGATATCAGTCTGGTCTTCGCCGCCTTCCTCGCCGGCTTCGCTGTCGTGCACAAGAAGCGCCGGCTCTTCAAGGAAGCACTCGACGCCATCGGCCAGGTGGCCTTCGCCTTCTTCGTTCCCGTCTACTTCGCCATCGTCGGCCTCAAGCTCGAGCTCATCCGCGGCTTCTCTCT
>JAOAPJ010000004.1 GCA_025462805.1 Acidobacteriaceae bacterium | reverse complement strand
ATTACTGGACTGCTGTTAATCGGGATGACCAATCGATACCCCCGAACGGATGACGCCGAGATATTCGCCAACTTCATCGGCATTGCTCCGCAGGTCGACGGCCCGATCACTCGGCTTGCGGTACAGGACAATGCCTTCATCAAACAGGGGAATCTGCTTTTTGAGATAGATTCCCGTCCTTACGAATACGCGCTGCAGAAGGCCAGGTCCGACCTGAACACGCTGGAGGGACAGATCGTCGACCAGCGCAGGACCATCGCTTCGCAGGTGAGTGCTGTCGGGGCAGCGCGTGCGAATATCGACGGTGCCTCCGCGAATGTCGACCGCGCGGCGGCTGCGGTGAACGAAGCCAAGGCAAACGTTGCCAACGCCAAGGCGGCTCTCGACAGAGCCAATGCTGAGCTACTCTACACAACCAACAACTATCACCGTATCGAGCCGTTGCTGGCCAAGCAATTCGTCACTGTCGACCAGGTGGACCTCGCGAGCACAGCGGTGAAAGCCCGGGAACAGGCCGTGCATCAGCAACGCGCGCAGCTACTCCTGGCCGAGGCGCAAGTGCGATCCGCCGAAGCGCAATCTGAGCAAGCGAAGGCGGTAGTCGAGCAGAGCCATGCACAACTCGGCCAGTCGCAACACAACGTGCTCACCATTGCGCCGCTCACTGCTCAGCGTGAGGGTCGCGCTTCGGCAATTCGAACTGCCGAATACAATCTCAACAACTGCGAGGTGTATTCGCCGTTCGATGCGCGGGTAACCAATCTGAATATCTCGCAGGGCGCTTATGCCCACACTGGCCAGCAGGTCTTTACTTTGATCGATACGCGCACGTGGTGGGCCGTCGCGAACTTTCGTGAGACACAACTCCACCGGATCCAGCCTGGAATGCACGCCGATGTCTACGTTCTCTCCCGGCCAAACGTGAAATACGACGGCGTGGTGGACAGCGTCGGCTTCGGCGTGCAGCCCGATTCGACGCTCGTCGGAACAATTGCGTCTACCGGACTGCCCAATGTTCAGCGCTCGTTGAACTGGGTGCACCTGGCCACGCGTTATCCGGTGCGGGTTCGCATACAGGCGCCAGAGTCAGAGCCGTTTCGCCTCAGCGAGTCCGCGGTGGTAGTGATCCGCGGAGATGAGAAAGCGAAATAGCCGTGCCGGCCCAAGGCGAGGCGTTGTCGAACACGATTGATCAGCGAGGCACATGGTTCTGGAACTTTCTTAAGCAAGAGCTGGCACCCTATCCGGGCAGAGCGTGGGTAGTGGGCCGCATGACCATCTCGGCCACCATCGTAATGGTCTTGGTGATGACGTTTCGCATCCCTGGCGGTTTCCAGGGCGCGATCTTTACGCTCTTAATCAGCCGGGAGAATCCTGCGGCGACCTTCCTCTCAGGATTCCGGACCGCGGTGGCTTACCTGGTTGGCACTGTCTACATTGCCTTCAGCATCAGAATGTTGATCGACGATCCGCTGACTCACTTCCTGTGGGTCGCGGGCAGCGTCTTCCTCTCCTTTTATCTGCTGCGCATCGTCGCCGATTACGGGACAGCGGTACCCTTCGGCTTCGCGGCATTGGGTACGATTTCTCTGTGGGATAACACCACGCTCAATGTGAACACCCGAATGGAGAACACCCTATGGCTGGCCGGTGTGGTCGTTCTCGGCGTGGTGGTCACGATCGTTGTCGAGTATGTCTTCCGCCGAGTGCATCCAACTACCGACCTCACCGAAGGCATCGAGGTCCGTATGCGGACCGTGGAAAATGTCCTAAGGTCCGCAGGGACGGAGCGGCCTCTCGGGAGTGAGTGGAAGAAAAAGCTTTCGATGTATGCGACCGTCGGTTCATCGAGGCTTCGCAGGCTCATCCTTCGATCCGAATATAGCGGCCAGTTCAAGGCGCAGATGAGCACGGCGATTGCCCTGGTCGGACGTTTGGTAGACATCGCCGGCAGTTTCCAGCTCGCATTGTCGGAACGAACAGGAGCGATCGACCCAGCCGATCGCCAACGCTGCTTGCGCCTTGCCGATGAAGTGAAGCTACTTTGCGAGGACTTGATGCAGCAGCAACTCCCGAGGGAATTCAAGCGGCCATTGCAGGAGCTTCCGTCCCAGCTGCCCTTCCTGCCGACGATGGAGAGGACGGCGGCGCTTATTCCGAAGGCATTTTCAGGGGCCGAATCCGTAGACGAGTTCATCGCAGCGCCGCTGGACGAAGAGGTGCCGGCGCCGCTATTCGTCGCAGACGCATTCTCCAACCCGGCCCACCTGCAATTCGTTTTGCGCGGCACGCTCGCAGCCATGGTCTGCTACATCACCTACACGGCCCTCGATTGGCCGGGGCTCAGTACGTCGGTGCTCACTTGCTTCATCACCGCGCTTTCCACGATTGGTTCTTCGCGGCAGAAGCAAGTCCTGCGGCTTGCTGGCGCGGGCCTCGGCGGCTTCGTCTTTGGCATGGGCGCCCAAATATTTGTGCTTCCATACCTCGACACGATTGCCGGCTTCACCGTGTTGTTTGCGGTTGTAACCGCGATCTCCGCGTGGATTCAGACTGCGTCCGCAAGACTTTCCTACCTGGGCGTGCAACTCGCCCTGGCCTTTTACTTGATCAACCTGCAGGAGTTCGCCATCCAGACTTCGCTCTCCATCGCCCGGGACCGCGTCATCGGGGTCCTGCTCGGCCTTCTATCGATGGGGCTGTTCTTTGATCTCCTGGGGGTGAGAAATGCCGTCGACGAAATGTATGCCCTTTTCGCCCGCAATCTGGAGATGTTTGCGGAGCTCGCAGAGCAGTTGCTGGAGGAAGATCAAATCAAGGCAATCAGAAGGATTCGTCAATTGCGCGATCAGATCAGTGCCGGATTTCAGGCAGTGAACGCGCAATCGGATGCGGTGTTTCTAGAGTTCGGCCCCTCGCGTCCGCGAAAAATCCAGATCCGCGAAGACATCCGGCGATGGCAGCCGG
>JAOAPJ010000452.1 GCA_025462805.1 Acidobacteriaceae bacterium | reverse complement strand
TGAGCTGTGTGAGCGCATGGCCGAGACGCGACATGTTCACGACGCGCGCCTCGCGCCCCAGCGGGCTCGCATACATCAGATCGGGCCGCTGCAGCGTGTTGGTGTCGAAAGCAAAGGCGCCGCTGGTGGAGAGCTGCAGGCCTCCGCCGAGGTGCTTCCACTCGCCGGTGACGAGGGGCAGCATGGCCACGGCGCGCGCCGTGGTTCCCCCATTTTCAGAGCGCGTGGCTCCGTAATTCAGCCGGATGACCGCAGGATGAGTCGTTGCATATTCGCGGGCGAGCACGTGGATCTGCTCGGGCGTCATGCCCGTCCACTCAGCAACCCGCTGCGGGGGGTACTCCCGGGCGCGCTCCGCCAGTTCCTTTGCACCCACAGTGTGCTTCTCCAGGTAATCCCGATCCTCAAGCCCCTCCGCGAAGATGACGTGCATCATGCCAAGCGCGAGGGCCACATCGGTGCCGGGTCGAATCGGGATGTGCCAATCGGCCTGCATTGCCGTACGGGTGGGGTAGGGATCGATGACGACGAGACGACCACCGGCACGTCGAGCCTGTTCGATCTGCGGCCAGAGATGGACCGCGTTGCCATGGATATTCGAGCCCCAGGCGATGATCAGGCGCGCGCGGTGAAACTGTTCGGTATCCGTCCCTAGCTTGCGCCCATATACAGAGAGGAGCGCGTCACCACCGGCGGTCGAGCAGATGGTACGGTCGAGTTGGGAGGCTCCAAGGCGATGGAAGAAGCGGCGGTCCATCGAGCCGTAGCCAAGCTGTCCGATGGTGCCGGCATAGGAGTAAGGCAACACCGACTCGGGCCCGTACTCCGCGGCGACGGCAGTCAGACGACTGGCAATCGTTCCAAGTGCTTCATCCCAGGAGATCCGCTCGAAGCACTCCGCCTCTCGTCCCTGTGCCAGCGGCCCTTTCGGAACGCCGCCGCGGCGGCGGAACGGATAGAGCAGGCGGTCCGGCGAGTAGACGCGATCGAGATAACGGGCTACCTTGCCACACAAAAAGCCGCGGGTCACAGGATGGTTCGGATCACCGGCAATCTTCTGGGCGCGCCCGGCCCCGTCCACGCTGACCAGAACGGCGCAGGAATCCGGGCAATCGAGCGAGCAGACGCCGTGCACCACGCGCAGCTGAGATCCGTCCGCGGCCATCTCACGATTGTAAGCGGCGGCTGCCGGTAAGGAGCTGCACCAGCCAAGCTGAGCGCCAATGCTCCGGGAGTGAGGCAAAGTTTTGGCAACCGGTGGCATCTGCCATGATCTAAGGGAAGTTGATTCCACTTCTGGAGTGCATGCACGGGTGAGTCGGCGCATTGCAATCGGGATTGTATGTGCTTTGGTGGGCATCCGTGGTGGCCTGCCGTTGTCCGCACAGGACACAGGTCAGAACACGGCAGCGAGCCAGGGTGCCGCCTCCGGCAGCCAGAGCGCATCGCCCAGTTCGACCAACTCCGCCACTGTGTCCGGCGCTTCGACGGCCGGGGGCTCCAGTGCGGGGAGCGTGGGGGCGTCTGGCTCATCCATTGCGGCGGGCTCGAGTACGCCGACCGGCGCCTCGACCAGGTTCCTGACGAACCCCAGTTCGGCGCAGAACCCCTACTACGGCAGCGTGACCATGGGAACGGCGACGCCGGACACCCTGAGTTTATCGCTCGATGATGCTATTCAGCGCGGCATCGCCGCCAACCTCGCGATCACGGAAGCACGTATCCAGCAGCAGCAATCGGAGGCACAACAGCTGGAGTCGCTGAACGAGCTGTTGCCCTCGATCAAGGGCGAGGGCTCCACAGGTGCCCATCAATACAATCTCGCGACGCTGGGCTTCAACACGAGCATCATCTCCAAGATCTCCGGATTGTTCCCGAACCTCAACACCGCGAACTTCAGCCCCATCGTTAAGGTGGACGTCACACAGGCCGATGCGGCTCTCGACTGGACGGTTCTCGATTACGCGGCGATCACCCGCTACAGGGCTGCGAAGGAGACCTCCCGGGCGGCGTACTACAACACGCAGTCCTCGCGCGGCCTGGTGGTGCTCAACGTCGGGAATCAATACCTGAAGACGTTGGCCGACCAGTCGCAGATTGAGAGCGCTCAATCGCTGCTGCGTGCGGACGAGACGCTGCTGAAGCAGGCTCAGGCAGAGCATGAGGCCGGCACGGCTGCCCGCTTGGATGAGTTGCGCGCTCGGGTCCAGGTCCAGTCGCAGCAGCAACAACTGATTGCTGTCGAGAACGCCTATGACAAGGATCTGATCCTGCTGAAGCGCATGATTGGGGTGCCTGTTGAGCAGATCATCCAGCTGAGCGATTTGTCGCCATATGCAGATCTGGAGCAGATGTCGATTGAAGACGCACGGCAACTCGCGTACAAGAGTCGCCAGGATTATCAGGGCATGCAACGCCAGCTGCGCGCTGCGCTATTGACGCGCTCGGCGGCACGTTATGAGCGGCTTCCCACTCTTACGGCGAATGGCAACTACGGGGTGACCGGCGTCACCCATGGCATGTACCATGGCACCTTCGTCGCGATGGGGCAGCTCAAGGTGCCGATCTTCAAGGAGGCCCAGTTCCGCGGTGATGCGGAGGTTGCGCAGGCGCAGCAGAACGAAACCACGAGCCGGTTCGCCGACCTAAAGCAGCAGATCGATCAGCAACTGCGCGACAGCCTGCTAGACCTCAACTCCGCGCAGACACTGGTGCGAGTCTCGCAGCAGAATGTGGACCTTGCCACGCGCGTACTCTCCGATGCGAATGATCGGTTCACGACCGGGGTCGAGGATAATCTGCCCGTGGTGCAGGCGCAGGCGACCTTGTCGCAGGCACAGTCGCAGCTTATCTCTGACAAGCTGCAGTACAACCAGGCGAAGCTAGGACTGGCGCGCAATCTCGGCATCGTGGACACCCAGTACCAGACTTACCTGCACGGGAAATAGC
>JAOAPJ010000408.1 GCA_025462805.1 Acidobacteriaceae bacterium | reverse complement strand
CCCATGCCGCCCAGGGCCAGCGCTTTGTACAGGACCATCACACCGGTCCCGCAGGCGAGGCCGGCCGTGAGGCCGAAGAGAGCGGAGGTGCGATCGGGCAGAGGCGAGCGGGAGAGCACGGCGAGCGAGACCAGCAGCACCAGGCTAAGCCCGTGGGACAGCAGCACCACTGCGGAGGCGGGCAGCCGCCGCGCGGCCACGCCGCCCACAAAGTCGCTCGTGCCCCAGATGGCTGCCGAAGCCAGGCCGAGAGCGACCGTCGCGGCGTTCTTGCTCAGTCCGCCGGCGACAGCGCCAATCCCTGCGGTCATCGCTGGATCGTGGCCGTGGGGTAGTAGCCCTGCCGTGCCTTCACTTCCAGGTTGGGCCGCTCTACGTGCACATCCAGCGTGCGGTATCGTCCATCGAGCGGCGACAGGTGGCTGTAGTAGCCCAGCGTGTACTGGGTGCGGACCTCTTTGGCGATCTTTGCAAAGCTGCGCTCCATGCCGTCGGCCGAGAGCTGCGCCTCCAGCACCCCGCCGGTCGCACTGGCGTAGCGCGGCAGCACATTCTCAACAGGGATCAGCGGCAGGTGAACGCGGTCCAGATAGCCGATGCCCCAGGTGGCTGCATCGCCCACCATGGTGGCGTATACAGCCTCGTTATTGCCTTCGAGGAAGCGGATCACCTCGCGTACGCTCGCTTTCGAGCGCACATCCTTGCCATCGCTGATGACGTAGATGACGCGGCGGCGCTCCGGCGGCCGCGACTGCAACTCCTTGCCGGCCGCAAGGATCCCGTCCGAGAGGGTATGCGCCTCCCGTGGGATGTTGAGCTCCAGGGCATTGCTCGTGTTGTGGCCGTTCACGTTCGGATCAACCAGCTTGCCGTTGATGGTGGGTCCGGGAACGGCAAGCGGGCCGCCTCCACTGGGAACTCCGGTCTCCGTGCCTTGCTTCTTCGACCGCTCGAGCACAGCGGGAAGGCGATCCCCCTGGGTGGAGGTGAATGTTGTCTGCTCTGCGACGCCGTTGCCGTAGGTGAAGACCGCGGCCTCGTCCTGCGGGGTAAAGGCACCCTGGATGGCCGCGAGGCTCTCATTTACCTTCCGCATCGTGTCCTTGGGCAGGCTCTGGTCGATGACGAACGCTACGGAGAGGGGTACCGGGTCGACGCTGAAATAGGCAATATGCTGCCGCTGACCATTCTCAAAGATGCGGAAGTCGCGGTAGGTCAGCCCAGCCACCTGGTGTCCTGCTTTGTCCATGACCGTGACCGGTACCGGGATAAAGGTGGTGTTCTGCCGCAGCACGTAGCCTTGCGCCTCTTGCGGGGTTTTGGGCACGTAGGGTGCTTCTTCCTGCGGGGGGCCATCCGGGTTATTCGCCGGATTGGCAGGTGCAGCCGGTGCCTGTACCTGGTCCGGTTCGATGGCGGGCGCCTTGCCCGGCGCCACTTGGCGGGTCAGGTTCTTCAGGCTATCGCTGCTCGATCCCTGGGTCGCGCTCGGCGCGTCCGGCACACTCTGCTGTATGTTCGCGTCCGGCGCGCTGGGTGGCTGCGCCGTCGAACTGCTCTGCTGTGCCGCCGCTACCGCCAGTCCCGCCAGGGAAACCGCCGCGATCAAACTCCACGCCCACTGCCTTCCGCCCAAAGCTCCTCCAACCTCAATACAGAGACCGCGTCACGTCCGCACTTATTGAGATTCGGCTTGCGCAGGGACGACGGCATTGTCAGCCTACCAGACCGAGGGGAGCGTGATGTTTCAGAACGGCACATTGGGGCGGGTAGCAAGCAGACATATGCGCTCTGGTGTCGTCTAATGAGTGACGACCATGCGCCGTTTGCTCACTCTGTTCTGTCTCCTCATCGCCATGGCGAGCCCTTTGGCCTGCCTGCACGCGCAGTCCGCCCCCTCGCCCGACGCGGCGCCGCAGGGCCCTGCGGGCGATCCCAATGGCAATGACGACTCGGCCCCGGTGGCCACCTTCCGCCAGAACGTCAACCTGGTTTCGCTGTACTTCAATGTGCGGGACAAGAAGAATCTGCTGATTCCGCACCTGACGCGGGATGAGTGCCAGGTGTTCGAGAACAAGCAGCCGCAGACGCTCAAGAACTTCGTGGCCGAGGTCGACCAGCCGCTCACGCTCGGCATTCTGCTGGACACGTCTGGTTCGCAGCAGAATGTGCTGCCGCTCGAGCAGCAGACCGGCTCGGCCTTCCTGAAACGGATCCTCCGGGAAAAGGATGAGGCGTTCCTCGTCTCCTTCGACACGGATATCGACCTGCTGTCCGACTTCACCTCGAACCCGAGTGCCCTGGCACGCGACATGGATAAGGCGCAGATCAACACCGGCGTCAGTGGCATCACCACCGGACCGGTGCCCACCGCGGGCGCGCCGCGCGGCACGGTGCTGTATGACGCGGTCCTGCTGGCCGCGAAGGAAAAGCTTGCTGGGGAGACCGGGCGCAAGGCCATGATCCTACTCACGGATGGCGAGGATCAGGGCTCCCGCGCCAAGATTCAGGATGCGATTGAAGCCGCGCAGAAGGCCAACAGCATGGTCTACGTGCTACTGATTGCGGATCGCGGTTTCTATGGCGGCGGCATGTACAACATCGGTTACAGCGGCGATAGCCAGATGCACAGGCTGGCGGATGCGACGGGCGGCCGCGTCATCGACGTCGGCAACAACGGTAAGAAGCTGGAGCAGGCCTTCCAGCAGATCGAGGATGAACTGCGCACCCAATACGTGGCGAGCTACACGCCGGTCAATTCGAAGACCGACGGGACCTACCGGAAGGTCGATATCCAGTGCCGCCAGCGCGAAGAACAGCTAAAAGTGCAGGCCCGGAAGGGGTACTACGCCATCGCTCCAGAAGATTGAGGATAAAGGAGTTAGAACGCAGGTGCTGCGCCTGGTGTGCAGGTCGGGCGGCTCGCTTACGAACGTAACGGGTGACTTCCCGGAAACTCGTTGTATACTAAACCTGCGTTCGAATTGGACAGGTTTTGCTAGTTCTGATAGTGCAGTTCTCTACTTGCCGAGACCGATCTTGAATTCAGCGTCACAACCTCAGCAGTAAAGGAAATTAGCACTATGGAACAGGGAACAGTGAAGTGGTTTAACGATGCAAAGGGCTTCGGATTCATCAGCCGCCAGAGCGGGGAAGATGTCTTCGTTCATCACACCGCCATTCAGGCGCAGGGCTTCCGCACCCTTCAAGAGGGTCAGGCAGTTCAGTTTAACGTGGTGAAGGGCCCCAAGGGCTGGCAGGCAGAGAACGTTCAGCCTCTCTAAACCACGAGAGCAGCTTTCAGGAAGGGGACGGCTTCGGCCGTCCCTTTCTGCGTTTGGCCGAACCGCTTAATGCAGCACGTACTGCACTGGCTCGATCGGCTGCTGCTCCACTGCGTCTCCACTCATTTCGCGCAGGCTTATCTCAATGGTGCGGCAGATGGTATCGAGTGGCAGATCGTTCTCCTCAAGATCGAACGGCATCTCCAACTCTGATGCCAGCACGTCCAGCGCGATAAACGAATACGCGATCACCAGACTCACGACCGGGGTCATCCAGGCGATGGCATCCACCAGCCCGAACGGCAGCAGAGCGCAGTAGAAGTACACGACGCGGTGGATCATCACCGAATAGGAGAAGGGCACCGGCGTCGAGGCGATGCGCTCACACCCGCCCAGCACATTCGAAAGCTCGATCAGGTTGCGATCGAAGGCCGA
>JAOAPJ010000357.1 GCA_025462805.1 Acidobacteriaceae bacterium | reverse complement strand
TAGCTCCACATCAACGTGTCGGAGATCGACATCAACTTTCCATACATCTCAGCCGCCGGCTCATGGATGCCGATCGCGTTGTTGAGCGACTTCGACATCTTCTGCACGCCGTCGGTGCCTTCAATGATTGGGGTCATCAGCACGATCTGCGGAGGCTGGCTGTACTGTCGCTGCAACTCGCGCCCCATCAGCAGGTTGAACCTCTGGTCAGTGCCACCCAGCTCCACGTCGGCCTTCAGCGCAACCGAGTCGTAGCTCTGCGCCAGAGGGTAGAGCAACTCATGCATCGAGATTGGTTTCTCGTCGTGAAACCGCTTGTGAAACTCGTCGCGCTCCAGCATCTGGGACACGGTGAAATGGGCCGCGAGGCGGATAAAACCCTCAAAGCCCAGCGTTCCCAGCCACTCCGAGTTGAAGCGAACCTCCGTCTTGTCCCGGTCGAGGATGCGGAAGACCTGTTCGGTGTAGGTCTTGGCATTCCCATCGATCTGCTCACGGGTGAGCGGCTTGCGCGTGGCCGACCGGCCAGTCGGATCTCCGATCAAAGACGTGAAATCGCCGACGAGGAAGATCACCTGGTGGCCGAGGTCCTGGAAGTGCTTAAGCTTCCGCATCAGCACCGTATGGCCGAGGTGCAGATCCGGTGCGGTTGGATCGAAGCCTGCCTTCACCCGTAATGGGCGGCCGGTCTTACGGGACTGTTCGAGTCTCTCCCGCAGGTCCGAAACGCGGATGATCTCGGCGGCACCCTTTTGCAGGTAGTCCAACTGTTCATCGACGGGGAGGAATGTGTGGGTGGCAGCACTGTCTGGCATCGTTGAGGACAGTATAGGGTTCGCACCTAGTGGGATGGCGCTCGATCAAGTGCGTGTGGGACGAGAGATGAGACTCCACACGCCCGCGAACGGCACAAGCATCCAGAGCTGCTGACGCCGCAGGCGAGGCAAATCGCTACGCCGCACCGCTTCCGCCTCATTCGCCTTGGACCGCAACAGCAGGACCGCATAGTAGAACAAGGGCATGTAGTTCACGCCGATGCTCAGCAGGTACCACATGAACAGAGAGTGGCCGCGGCTGTGAATCAGGCCAAGAAGGCCGATCCCGCACAATAGGATGACGGCGAACGCATGCTCGAGCAGGACAAAGGTGCGGTTCAGGAATCGCAGCTCAAGGGCTGCCAGTTCACGAAGATTGACCATTGCGTCCTACCATTCTCGGATTGAAGAGCATGCATAACCTCGCTCGCCCGCAGCCGAAGGAACGTATTCTTTCGAGGATGGCGTCTCTCCCTGACATTAACGCATTGCGCTCGAATACGGCCGGCTGTGAACAGCGGATCTTCCTCAACAATGCGGGGGCCAGTCTGCAGCCTCGGCCGGTGGTTGAGCGCGTCATCGCGCACCTGCGTCGCGAAGAAGAGGTGGGTGCCTACGAGGCGAATGACGAAGCAAACGACGAGCTTGAGCAGGTGTACTGCTCGATCGCCGCGCTGCTGAACGCGCAGCCGGACGAGATCGCACTGACGGAGTCGGCGACCCGGGCTTGGGATATGGCGTTCTACGCATTCCCTTGGAAGGCAGAAGACGTCATTTTGACGGCTGCCAACGAGTACGCGAGCAACTACATCGCCTTCCTCCAGGTCTCGCAACGATCCGGCGTGCGGGTGCGGGTGGTGCCGAGTGATCCCACCGGCGGGATCGATCTCGAAGCGCTTGAGCGGGCGCTGCAGGGCGAGCCGCAGGTGCGCTTGATCGCCCTAACCCATGTGCCCACCAACAACGGTCGCATACAGCCAGCCGCTGAAGTGGGCAGATTGGCACGACAGTACGGGGTCGCCTACCTGCTGGACGCCTGCCAGAGCGCGGGCCAGTTGCCGCTCGACGTTCAGGAACTGAGATGTGATCTTCTGTCCGCCACAGCACGGAAATACCTGCGCGGACCGCGCGGGACGGGCTTCCTGTATGTACGACGCAGCCTGCTGCAACAACTGACCCCGCCGCTGCTGGATATGCACGCAGCAACCTGGAAGTCGCCGGGCGAGTTCGTCATGAGGGACGATGCGCGGCGCTTCGAAGCGTGGGAGTCGTCGATCGCCTGCCGGCTTGGGGTGGGAGTCGCGGTGCGGTACGCGCTCGACCTCGGCCTGTCACCTATCCGGGCGCGGGTAACAGCTCTAGCCCATCGGTTGCGCGAAGGACTCGCCGAGGTTCCGGGTGTGACGGTTCAAGACCTCGGCTGGAGCAACGGAGCGGCGCAATGCGGCATCGTCACCTTCACACATGAACGCACCGGAGTCGCCGACATGGTGATACGAATGGCTGCGGAACGCATCGTGGTCCGACTCAATGAACGGTCTTCGACGCTCCTCGATATGGACGCGCGCGGATTAGACGCTGTCGTACGTGCATCCGTCCACTACTACAACACGGAAGACGAGCTGGACCGAGTCGTCGAAGCAGTGCAACGCCTATGAAGCGGCGGCGCGGTGCCGTACCGCTCGAGCTGTGCTCGACCTGCCGCGAAGTAATCCTCATTGCATCGCCGTCTACAAGGCGGGAGAAGCGTCCCATACTCTTGGGCATGGATAACGAGAGCGGACGTGCCTTCCTGCGCAGCCTGCCCCAGGTCGAGGAGACGCTACAGTGGGGCAACAATCTCGTCTATTGGGTGGGCGACAAGTCGATCGGCGGCAAGATGTTTGC
>JAOAPJ010000334.1 GCA_025462805.1 Acidobacteriaceae bacterium | reverse complement strand
ACGGTCCTCGAAGGTGGCGTTGTGCCGGGGGAGGTGCTCGTCCGAACGCTCAAACATGAGCGGCGCCGAGCAGGCTCGACCATACCACGCCATCACCGCGCTCCAGGCGGCGGACCAAGGTAACAACGAGGCATCAAAGTGGTGGCGTACTCACCCCGTCGATCTTGCGACAATGGAAATAGGAGCGAATGTTCACAACCCGGGTCGAGCACTGCTCTGCTCGCCTCGGCTGCCAATCATCTTTCCCGCGCCGATCTTCTCCGCTAAGTCCTGCAGTTGGACATATTTACACGTAAGCTGTTTGTATTGACATATTTAGCCCACCGAACAGGGGTTAAGTGGCGGCAAGCACAGGACTTCCGCAGCCCTCTCCGGTGACCGGAGGGGGGTGGGGGGCTACTCGTAGCGCAGCGCCTCGATCGGGTCGAGATTGGCCGCACGCATGGCCGGCACCATGCCGCTGACCAGACCCACGACGATCAGAATGGCGGTGGAGACGCCAACGATCAGAGGAGAGATGAGCAGACGGATGTCGGCATCGGTGGCGTTGGCGGCCATCGCACTATAGAACGTGATGCGGCCGACCGAGAGCGACACCCCGTAGGCGAGCAGCATGCCCAGGAAGCCCCCGGTCGCTGAGATGACCAGAGCCTCGGCCAGAAACTGCACCAGGATGTGACCCCGCCGCGCACCGAGCGCCTTCTCGACGCCGATCTCGCGGGTACGCTGCTGCACGCTCACCAGCATGATGTTCATCAGGCCGATGCCCGCGATGCCCAGGGTGAGAGAGCCGATGAAGGCCATCAGTACCTGGAGCGCGGTCTCGATGATGCGGAACTGCGAGAGCTGCTCCATGAGGTTGGCAACATAGATGGCGTTGTGGTCGCTCGGCCGGAAGTTGTGGGCGGCGCCCAGCGTCTTGCGCACCGCCTGCTCCACGCCCAGGTGGTCGCCGTGATACGTCAGCCAGATGCCATCCAGATACTTGGTGTCCTTCAGGTCTCCCATCGTCTTGAACGGGATGTGGACGATCCGATTCGAATTGTTCTCTTCCTCGGTCATCTTGGGCTTCAGCACGCCAATGACGGTGAAGCTGATGCCGCCGATGCGGATCCGCTGTCCGATGGGATACATCCCGGAGAACAGCTTGGTGGCCGCTTCGGAACCGAGCACGGCCACATGGTTCCGTTCCTGGTTGTCCTGCTCGGTGTAGAAGCGGCCCTGCGTGATCGTGTAATTCAGAACATCGGCGATGGCCGCGTGGCTTCCTTCGAGGTGCCAGTTGTAACTGTGCAGATCGTTATGCACGGGAACGCTGTCCTTCTCGAGTGTGTCGGTCAGCGACTCCAGACCGGGAACGCTGGCCGAGAGCCGGTCGACGTCGTCCTGGGTGAAGCGCACCGGCACGCCGGCCTTCTTGCCGCCGGCCTGCTCGCTCGTCGTGCCCGGGAAGACCCCGATGGAATTGATGCTCCACTGCGAGAAAATGGCCTCAATGGCGCGACCGAATCCGGCGCCGTAGGCCAGCAGCAGCACCACCGTCGCGATACCCCAGGCCATGCCGGCAATGGTAATCATGGTCCGCCGCCCGTTATGCCGCATGGCTTCGAGGGATTGGTGCAGGATGTCGAGCAGCATGGCCGCCTACTCCCTTCGCAACGCTTCGACGGGTTCGAGGCGTGCCGCGCGGCTGGCAGGTACCAGGCCGGCGATGACCCCGGAGGCGGTGAGAGCACCGACGGCAAGAGCCGCCGACCACGGCACCAGCCGGGGCGGATCGAAGCCCTCCATGTTGGTCCCAATGAGGGCCTGCAGACCGAACATCAGCACAGCCGAGCCGCCGATGCCGATGAACCCGCTGATCCCGGTCAGAAAAAGACCCTCAAGCAGAAACTGAAGCTCTACACTGCGGTTGGTGGCCCCCAGAGCCTTGCGCAGGCCGATCTCGCGGGTTCGTTCCGTGACCGCGACCAGCATGATATTAACGATGCCGATGGCCCCCAGCGCCAACGTAACCACGCCCACGCTACCCAGGAAGATGTCCATCGCATCGAAGATCTTGCCCACCATCCGCTGGCTCTTGATGGAATCCCACTCGTCGAAGGCATCCTTGTCGTGCCAGTCGAAGCCGTGGCCCGCCCCGATCAGCTTGTGGACGTCGGCCACAGCCTGGCCATTCTCGCCCCGCGTGCGCGGCTGGTACTGGATACCGCTGATGGCGTCTTCGGGAAGGTTCGCACCCTTGACGGGAAACATCTCCATCATCACGGTGAGCGGGATGTAGACCTGCTGGTTGAGCCAGGTGTTGTTGCCGCGTCCTACCTTCTCGGCGACGCCAATGACCTGGAAGCGGGCGCCGTTCAGCAGGATCCACTCGCCAATGGCGGGGCGGCCGGAAAACAGGAGCTGGGCGTTCTTCTGGCCCAGCACAGCCACATGGCGCCGATCGCGCAGGTCGTCACCGTCAATCGCACGACCTTGCGCGATGGGGAGCGTGCGGATCTTGGGGTATTCGGTATCAATCCCCTTCACGTTCCCACCGCTGGTTGCATACTGGCTGACCTGCTGGACGGCCTCATTATCAACAATGGCGGTGGCATTACGCACGGATGGAAGCGCGCGCATGGCCGTCGTATCAGACAGGGTGAGGTGATAGGGGCGCATGCCGGTGTGCTGGTTGGGGAGCGCCGGGATATTGCCGCCTGCGAGGAAGATGACATCGTTGCCCAGGGTGGCAAGCTGTCGCCGCTGCCCGGAGCGGAAGCCCTCACCCAGCCCGATGAGCAACAGCAGCGAGCCCACGCCCCAGGCGATGCCAAACATGGTCAGGAATGAACGCAACTTGTGCGCCCAAATCGCGTCCAGCACCTGACCGATGATGTCTTTGAGCCCGCCCATGGTGTCTCTTGAGAGTGATACGGAGCCCGGCCGCCGGCGGTTCCGTAGGATGAGACGCCGGCGCGGTCGGGTGACCCTGGTTCTCAAGAAATTGGGAACCCCGGAGTCGGCCTATTTCTTGTCGGCAGTGGCCTTCTCTGAAACGACCTTCTCTGGTACGACTTTATCCAGGACCGTCTGGACCTCCTGGGCATTGGGGGAGCTCACACGCAGGTACTCGCTGACCCGCTTCCGCTCTTCGTTCGTGAGTGCGGGGGCAACGGCAAGCAGGCGTCGCATGGTAGTTGCAACATCGTCAACGTAATTCATCATGCGAATGGCTTCGCCGGAAAGGGGCATCGTTAGTTCTCCTCACCCCATTCTCCAGCCCAGCGGTGCGGTTCGTAAAGTCGGGCTATCTGCACGGCGAAGCAACCGTTCCGCTCTGCGGTAGCCTCACAGCCCTTGACCCTTCAGGGAAACTCATTCGCATTTTGGCCACGGGCTGCACCCTTGCGTACAGCCTTGACCGCAGCCGGTTCGGCAATGCCGCCCAGATCGCCAGTCCATATGAACCAGGATTCAACTCAGAATTCGCAACAGGAATGCATTGCGGCGCAGCTGCGCACCGACGTGCGCGTGCCGGTTGCCACCTACCGTGCGCAGATGCACAAGGACTTCACCTTCGATCATGCCGCCGCCATTACACCCTATCTCGAGCGGCTGGGGATCGGAGACTTCTACGCCTCCCCTATATTCGAGGCGCGCCCGGGGAGCCTTCACGGATACGACGTGGCCCGGCATGACCGGCTGAATCCAGAGCTTGGCGGATGGGAGCGCTTCAACGCATTTGCGGAGGTGCTGCGCAGGCGTCGGATGGGGTTGCTGCTGGACATCGTCCCCAATCACATGGGAGTCGGGCGGGATGCCCTGTGGTGGCAGGATGTGCTCGAGAACGGGCACGCGTCGCGCTACGCGAACTTCTTCGATATCGACTGGAACCCGCTGAAGCCGGAGATGCGAAACAAGCTCCTGTTGCCGATCCTGGGAAATCAGTACGGGGAGGAGTTGGAGGCCAAGCATATTCAGGTGGCGTTCGAGGATGGCCGCTTCTATGTGACTTATTACGAGAACCGGATGCCGGTGGCACCGCGATCCATTCCCATGATCTTCTTCCGCCGGCCGATCGGCACCATGCCGAGCGAGGAGGAGGCCGCCGGGATGCCCCACGAGCTGGTGGATGTGGTGCGCGAGCTGACCGAGCTGCCGCCGCACGAGACCACCGACCCGCAGGTGCAGGGCGAGCGGCAGCAGCGCTTGCGGGAGCTGATGCCGCGGCTCCGCGGCGTGTTGATGAGCGATGCCGTGCGGCCCATCGTTGACGGCGCCTTGACAAGGCTGAATGGGGTCGAGGGCAATCCGCACAGCTTCGACGCCCTCGACGAGTTCCTGCAGGTGCAGCCGTATCGGTTGGCCTTCTGGCGGACCTCGGCCGAGGAGATCAACTATCGGCGCTTCTTCGACGTAAATGACTTGGTGGGGTTGCGCATGGAGACGCCAGAGGTCTTCGCCGAGACGCACTGCCTGATTCGCGAACTGCTGGCCAACAGGCAGGTCACCGGGCTGCGCATCGACCACTGTGATGGCATGTTCAATCCGCGCCAGTACCTCATTCGGCTGCAACTGCTGTATCTGGCCAGCCAGTGCGCCGGGCCCCGGCCGACGGGCGAGACCGCAGCCAATGGGATTGAGCGCACGGTGCTGGATGCGGTGCGCGGATACGACTGGAGCGCGTCCCATGGGCCGCTCTACGTCGTGGTGGAGAAGATCCTGGAGCCAGGCGAGTACATGCCGCGCGAGTGGCCGGTGCATGGCACATCAGGATATGACTTCGTGTACTTCGCCAATAACATCTTCATCCAGCGCGAGAGCCGGAAGGCTTTTGACGCTCTCTATGAGCGCGTGCTGGGCTACGGGATGAACCCGGATGAGGTCATCTATCGCTCGAAGCTGCAGGTGATGCAGAATTCGCTGGCGAGCGAAGTGCACGTGCTGACGAACATGATGAGCAAGATCGCCGCGGCCGACCGGCATGCGCGCGACTTCACTGACAACATTCTGGAGGCGGTGATTCGCGAAACGATCGCCTGCTTCTCGGTATATCGCACCTACATCGATGAGCGGGGGACCTATCCGGACCGCGACGTCGCCTTCATCCAAGGCGCGATCCGGCAGGCCAAGCGGCGTAATCCCGACGTGGTTGGATCGGCATTCGACTTTCTGCGGGACATGCTGTTGCTGACACGTGCCAACAACACCGGCAGCCAGGAACGTGCCAAGGATCTGGATGCGCAACAGCTCCAGTTTGCGCTGAAGTTCCAGCAACTGACCGGGCCGGTGATGGCCAAGGGCGTAGAAGACACCACGTTTTATGTGTACAACCGCTTCCTGTCATCGAACGAAGTCGGCGGGGACACGAAGTCGTTCGGCATCTCGCTCGAGCAGTGGCATGCGAGCAACCAGGAGCGGTTGGAGGTGTCGCCCGATTCCATGCTGACTACCTCGACGCATGACACCAAGCGCAGCGAAGATGTGCGCAACCGGCTGAATGTGCTTTCGGAGATTCCGGACGCCTGGGCAGGCGCAGTGCGACGGTGGCACCGCGTGAACGCCAAGCTGAAGCGCACGCTTGCCGACGGCCGTGTGGCGCCGGACCCTAATGAAGAATACTTGTTATATCAGACCATCGCTGGCGTGTGGTCGTGGAACATGGATGAGCCGGGCTGTCGTGAGTCGCTGCTCGAGCGGCTGCAGGAGTACGCGACCAAGGCATTGAGCGAGGCCAAAGTAAACCTGAGCTGGATCAACCCCGATCCCCAGTACGTAGCCGCGGTGCACGGATTTCTCGCCGACATGCTGACGCCCGATAAACGCGGCCGCGAAACACCATTTGTGCAGACGCTCGAAAAGCTGATGCCGCAGATCCGGCTCTTCGGCGGTGTGAACTCATTGGCACAAGTGGTGCTCAAGGCCACCAGCCCTGGTGTCCCGGATTTCTACCAGGGTATGGAGCTTTGGGATTTCAGCCTGGTCGATCCGGACAACCGGAGACCTGTGGACTACGCCAAGCGTGAGACCATGCTGGCCCACCTGGATGAACTCGCGTCGCGTTCCGGTGTTCCCGGGGTGGCTGCTGCGGTGAGTCGGGATCTAGAGGATGGCGCAATCAAGCTGTGGACGACAGCACAGGTGCTTCGGCTGCGCCGGGACGAGCACGCGGTGTTCCGCCGTGGCAACTATGTATCGCTCTACGCGGCCGCAGGAGCAGAACCCCATGTCATCGCATATGCTCGACAGCATGCGGGTAAGACGGTCATGGTGGCAGTGCCCCGCTTTGCCTGCTCGCTGATGCGCGGCGAGCTATCGCTACCGTTGGGGAAGGCATGGAGAGAGTGGGTGCTTCCGATCCCGGCGGCATTGCAGAGCACGTACCGGAACATCTTTACGGGCGAAGAGCTACGCGTCGAAGGAGACATGCCTCTGGCGCAGCTCTTCGCGAACTATCCGGTGGCGGTGCTTGTGGCACGAGCGAACGATTAGCCGCCAGCACCATATCCTGACGGTTGAGTCGGGACGAGTAGCGACAGGATCCGTGTATCAGGCTCTCGCGGCCAACTTCAAGGCAGCGCTCAGCGCCGGGTCACGCGTGGAGCCCGCCTGCTTCTTTTCCAGCGAGACGCATTCCTGCTCCAACTGCGCGGCGACCTCGCGCGAATAGATGAGGAAGTGATGCGCGGACATCAGCACCATGGATCCCAGCCATAGCTTTGCCGGATGGCTGCGAAATCTGCGGATGAGCTGGTAGAGGAACTTCCAGTACTCACGCTTGTAGGGCGAGCGGAGGCCTTGATGCCAGACGGACCCTGCCATCGCGCGCAGGTTGTAGGACATGGAGAGAGAGGGCGGCACTTGCGTGTTCCGAGGCCGCCATACCTCGAGCGAACGAAGCGCACGCTCAAAGAAGGGCTTCGATTCGTAGAGTCCGGAGAGCAGGGTACTAAGGCCACGCAGCAGCACAGGGACGGGCAGGACCGGATCGAAGTTAGGCGCGCTGAAGTTGGTCAGCGCCTCGCTGTCTTCGTGGAGCCGGCCTTCGCGCTTCATGCGGTCGTGGAGCGCAGTCGTGGGCGGCGCCTGCAGGACTCCAGCCATAGCCCAAGTGATGTTGGTGAGCTCGATGAACCGGCGTTGGCGCTCGAAGATGGTCTCGTCGTCGGAGTCGAAGCCGACGATGAAGCCCGCAAGCACCCACAGGCCCGCCTCCTGGATGATGCGCACCTGTTCCACGTTGTCGTTCCGCAGGTTCTGGAACTTGCGCGATTCCTTGAGCGCCTCTGATGAAGGTGTCTCGATGCCGATGAAGACATACATGAAATTCGCTTCGACCATCGCGTTGAGCAGTTCTGTCTTTGCTGCAAGATCGATGGACGCTTCGGTGTAGAAGGAGAAGGGGTGGTTATGGCGAACCTGCCATTCGGCCAGCTCGCGGGAGAGCGCAAGCGCCTTGTGATGATTGCCAATGAAGTTGTCATCGACGATGAAGACCTCGTTGCGCCAGCCGAGCTCGCGCAACCGATCGAGCTCCGCGATGAGCTGTGGCGGAGTCTTGGCGCGTGGCTTGCGGCCATAGATGGTGATAATGTCGCAGAACTCGCACTGAAAGGGGCAGCCACGCGAAAACTGCACGGGCATGGAGGTGTACATATCCAGCTGCAACAGTTCGAAGCGCGGCATTGGACCTGTGGTCATGTCCGGCTTTTCAATCACGTTGTAGAGGCGCTGCGCGGTTCCCTGCTCCAATGCTGTCGCGATTGAGGCGAAGGCCTCTTCCGCTTCGCCGACCAGCACATGATCGGCATATTGCAAGACGGCTTCGTGATCTGTGCTGGCCCAGGGCCCCCCGACAAAGGTGCGCCGGCCGAAGGCACGCGCCCGCGCAAGGATTTCGCGGGCGTTGAAGCGCTGCGCGTGCATGGCGCTGACCATGACCAGGTCCGCCCAGAGCAGGTCTTCATCGCGAATCTCCTGAAAGCATTGATCCAGCAGACGGATGTTCCACGATGGAGGACAGAGGGCAGCCACCGTGATGAGACCGAGGGGCGGCGTCATCGCGGCTTCGGGGATCATTTCGAGCACGCCCTCAAAGCCCCAGAAAGACGACGGAAAGCGCGGCCACACCATCAAGACGTTGATGTCCGTCCCCAGGGGGCGAAAGGTTACTTGATCATTAGCCAAGATCGCGGGGGAAGGGATAGCATGCAACGCTTCAGGCATGGACTCTCCGGATGAGCCGACTGGAACGGGCCTCTCGCCCGGCGCACGAGCCGACGTCGCCTGTAACTATAGTCCTTGCCGTCAAGCGGGATGATAAAGAGCGTCTGCCGATGGCAGACGACCACCCGGAACTTCGTGTTCGCTTGCGTTCGAGGGAGCGCGTCAGCCTAGGCCGGGGACTCAATGACATCGCGGTCGGTGAGCTCGGTGAGGGCGGCGAGTTGCTGCGAGTGCTCGGACCGGATAGCCCCCCTGGCGAGACGCCAGCTCCAGTTGTCGTTGGCCTCAGCCGGGGTGTTCATGCGCGCGTCGGAGCCTAGCTCAAGCACATCCTGCAGGGGGAAGATGCAGGTGTCCGCGACCGATTCTGCGGCGGCGCGGATGAGCGGCCATACGATCGACTGCTCACCGCTGGTACCAGTGTAGATGCGGACAGCCTCGCGCTCGTGATCACTGGCCCCGTTGGCCCACCAGCCCGCTGTCGTGTTGTTATCGTGCGTCCCGGTGTAGACGACGGAATTGCGCTGGTAGCGATGTGGCAGGTAGTTATGCGCGCCGCGATCGCCGAAGCCGAACTGCAGGATGCGCATGCCGGGATAGCCGAACTGGGCGCGAAGCTGGTCGACCTCCGGCGTAATCATGCCGAGATCTTCAGCGATGAAGGGAATCTCTCCCAGTGCTTCGCGTAATCTCAAAAAGAGCTGCGCCCCTAGGCACTTGACCCACTCTCCCTTCACTGCCGTCTCCTCCTCCGCCGGGATGGCCCAGTACGCTTCGAAGCCGCGGAAGTGGTCGAGGCGAATGATGTCGTACATCGCGTGAGCACGCCGGATGCGATCGACCCACCAGTCAAAGTTGCGCTCGGCGAGAACATCCCAGCGGTAGAGCGGGTTCCCCCATCGCTGCCCGGTGACGCTGAAGTAGTCAGGTGGCACACCCGAGACGCGGATGGGCGAGAGATCGTCGCGCAGCTCGAAGAGCTCCGGATGCGTCCAGACATCAGCGCTGTCGTACGAGACGAAGATGGCGACATCGCCGACGAAGCGGATTCCGCGTTCGAAGCTGTAGTGGCGGAGCGCCGCCCACTGGCGGTCGAAGGCGAACTGGACGACGCGCTCGACATTTAGCTTGTCTACCAGCTCGGTGCGCAGGCGCTCGAGCGTCGCGGGGTCACGATGGGCTATCGCAGCGGGCCATGTATTCCAGGAGGCGGAGGCGTACTCGCGGCGCAGCACGTTGAAAAGTACAAAGTCTTCGAGCCAGGAGCTGTTCTCTGCACAGTAGCGTTGGTACGCCTGCCATGTCTCCGGGGTGGGTGCGGAGAGAAAGCGCCGCGTTGCCCGCTCCAGCAACGGCATCTTGGTCTCGCGCACCAGCTCGAAGTCAATGCGGCAGGGATGTGTGCCCGTAGCGGCGATATATTCAACCAGTTCTTCCGGCCGCAGCCATCCCCAGGTGACAAGCAACTCGAGCGAGATGAACAGCGGGTTGCCGGCGAAGGCGGAAATGGAAGAGTAGGGCGAGCTGCCATAGCCGACCGGATTGAGCGGCAGCACCTGCCAGAGGCGCTGCTTGCCCGCTGCGAGGAAATCGGCGAAGCCATAGGCGGCGGGGCCGAAGTCGCCGATACCGCCAACCGAGTCAAGGGAGGAGATGTGGAGCAGGAGACCAGACGAGCGATCGAGAGGCATAGGGGAAGCAGTTCCAATGTTATGGCCAGGACGTGAAAAGCCCGTGCTCTAGGAGAGATTCCTGCGAACACGGGCCGTGTTGTGCCGTCAGGCGAAGGTTGTTTAACCGAGAACGCTTTGCTGCTGCTGAGCCTTCTTATTCATGCGCACCCGGCCGGCCTTCTCGTACTGCTGGGTGATGGAGCTGACGTAGACCGCGAACATCTCCTCGCGTCGCTGCGCAATCATCTGCTCGCGCGCCTGCGCCACGTTCTTCGCGATGTCTCCAGAGCTGGGCTCCTGCTTGTCAGTGATCTTCACAACCACGCCGTTGCGGCCGGTGTTGATGACGTTCGAGACTTCGCCCTGATTGAGGGTGAAGATCTGAGGGGCCATCTGGCCAATCTGGCCGAGGTCAGGCACCTGGCCATCACGTGCCACCAGGTCGCTCGACTTGACGGTCGCTCCGACGGCCTTGGCTGCGCCCTGCAGGTTGCCACTCTGCTTCGCCTGGGCCGCCATGGCGTTGGCCTTGGCCGCGAGCAGTTGCGGCAGCTGCTGATCGCGGAAGTCTTCGAGCAGGTGCGACTTGTACTCTGCGAAGCTCGGCGCGTGTGCGGGGTGAATATCGACCACCTGAAGGACCGCGTAGCCCTCGCCAGTCGAGGCCACAACTGGAGCACCGCCCTTTTTCGTGGCAAAGGCCTGGCTTATCAGCTTTGAACTATCGGCGAGCCCTGGAGCGATCGCGCCCTGTGCCATGTAGTCGGTGGTGGTGACCTGCAGATGATGCGCAGCCGCTGTCTTCTCCAGGCCTTCCTTCTTCGCCTCAGCTGCCAGATTTTCGGCAAAGGTCTGCGCCGCCTGCGCCTCACGCTCGCGCACCATATTCGCGACGATCGTTCCCTTCACTTCGTTGAAGGGTTTCGTGTGTGCGGTCTGCTTCTCTTCTGTCTGGATGATGTGATAGCCGAACTTGGTCTTGATGGGCTCGGAGATCTGGCCGGGTGAGAGGGAGAAGGCAGCTTTGTCGAACTCGGGGACAGTGACGCCGTGCTGTAGCATGCCCAGTTCTCCGCCCTGCTCCTTCGAACCCGGATCCTCGGAGTACTTTTTGGCCAGCGCGGCGAAGTCGCCACCGGCGCGAAGCTGCTTTAGAACATCCTCGGCCTTCGCCTTGGCTTCTGCATCCGCCTTGGCGTTGGCCCCGGGCGGTACAGCGATCAAGATGTGACGAACCTTCACCTGGTCCGGCACCGCGTAGTCTTTCAGATGCTGCTGGTAGTACTGCTGCGCCTCCGGATCGCTGATCTGTGGCGTGCCACCGGGTGCCTGCTCCGGAGCGAAGGCGAGATAGCTGATCTTGCGCGTCTCGGCGACTGCGTCCTTATAACGCGCGGCGTTCTGCTGGAAGAACTTCTGCAGGTCTGCGTCCGTGGGATCTATCTGTTTCCGGATGTCTTCCCCGTTCAGCACGGCATAGTCGAACTTCACTTTGGTGTTCTGGCGGCGATAGCTGTCGGCGACTTCCTTGTCCGAGACGAGGACGCCGCCGGTTACTAGCGCCTCCAGGCGATTGATCTCGAGCTCAATGCCGATTTGTTTTTCGAACTCCGCGGTGGAGACATGCAGGCGATCGGTGAAGTCGGCATAGCGATCCTTGCCGACGAACTGTCCATTGGGAAAGAGATATTGGGCCCACGGTCCCTCGCGCAGCTCGCGCCGGATGTCATCGGGCGTCGCCTTCAGACCCATGGAGTCCGCCTGTTGCAGCAGGATCTCGCGCTGGATCAGCGCCTGGCCGGCCTGCGGCATGAGGTAAGGGATGGCCTGCTCCGGGTAGTGCCGCTGCTCCGCCATGCGGGCAGCGATCAGCGAGACCTCACGGTTGGTGATATCGCGAGAGCTGCCGAAGTAGCGGCCGAGCGGGCCGGATGGACGTACCGTCGCGTAAGTGTCAGACGCGGAGGCCTGATCGGCGAAGATGCCAGGCACCAGCGTGACGACCATGGTGATGCAGGCGAGCCCGATGATGACGATGAAGATGCCCTTGATGAGGCGTGAATCTTTTTGCAGGAAGCGAATCATGAAGCGAGGAAACCTTTAAGGGAGGCACAGTCTCAGGGGCCACTGAGCGGCACGCCTGGTATCAAATCCCCTCAATTATATAGCTCGGCGCGAGGAGGGCTACTCCACGCGCCGTTTGGCGGCTTAACGCCAGTAGCGGTAGTGATAGTAGGGATACGGATAGTAGTAGGCACCGTAGTAGTACGGCGGGGGCGGGGGTGGCGGCGGATAGTAGCCATAGGGGTAAGGTGAGGGACGCCGCACCATCTGTGGGCGGGGCGGCGTCGCAGATGCCTGCAGACGCTGCACCTCTCCGTAGCTGACTGGATTCACGGTCAGCGGAGCGCGGAGGTGGAAAGTGAGCAGCGTCTCCGGCGGCATCACCTCGCGGGGATTGCCGCTGGCGGCAGAGACACCCAGACCGGCGGCTCCCCCCGCGACCGCACCGATCGCCGCTCCAGGACCGCCGCCCGCGGCTGCGCCGATGAGGGCGCCGATGGCTCCCACCCCAATGGTGTTCGCGGTGGTGTAGCCGCCTTTGCCGCGCGTGTCAGTGGCGAAGGTGTCAGTCGCGACTGGGTACTCCTGGCCGCCGAGGTTGAGCGAGACGATCTGTAGAGCGAACCCGGCCCCGCCGCTAAGCGCGCCCGGCTTCTTCACATTGACCACGCGGCCATGGAGCACCGCCCCTCGCGGAATGGCCAAGTATGGGCCCTGGTAGATGTCCTGAGCGACAGTTGCCTGGAAGCTCTCGCCGCCCTGCAGGCGCCGGCTATCCAGCGGCTCCGACGTCCGAATGGAAATCAGCGTGTTCGCCGGAATGGTCAAAGGATTGGACGAGAGCTGCGGCTGATACGCACGGCTCTGGGTCGGGTAATGCTGCTGATTAGGCCCCTGTTGGGGGTATTGGCTATTCGGGTATGGCTGCTGCTGCGGTGGGTATTGGTTCTGCTGCGGAGGCTGGGGGGCTGGGTAGGGCGGGCGTTGCTGCTGCTGCGGGCCGTCATCCTGACCAGGATCCTGGATGGGGTACTGATTGCTGGAGGACGGGTCCCCACTCGCCGGCGCCTGCTGTTGGGGAATCTGGCCGTTCTGCGCATCCGGCGGCGGCCCGGCGGCGCCCCAGTTCCCTTGCCCGCCTGGCTGTGGCTGAGTGGGGGTCTGGCTGGGAGGAGGAGTGTAGGGCTGGTCGGGATTGTTGGACTGGGCCTGCTGTACCGGCTGCTGGTCGTTCTGCCGGGACTGGGCCTGCTG
>JAOAPJ010000327.1 GCA_025462805.1 Acidobacteriaceae bacterium | reverse complement strand
GATCAAGCCGGCGGAGGACACGCCGCTTTCAACCTTTCATCTGGTCGAGATGCTGATGGAGGCTGGCCTGCCGGATGGGGTGGTGAACATCGTCACAGGGTTCGGCCCGGAGGCGGGTGCCCCGCTGGTGGAGCATCCGAAGGTGCGCGCGATCTCCTTCACCGGTTCAAGCGAGGTGGGCCGCATCGTCGGCCAGGCAGCCGCGGCACGGTTCAAACCGTGCTCGCTCGAGATGGGCGGCAAGAACGCGATGATCGTGCTGGAGGATGCGAATCTCGACCTGGCGATTGATGGCGCGGTGTGGGGCGCCTTCGGCACCAGCGGGCAGCGTTGTACGGCCACCAGCCGCGTGATCGTGGACAAGCACGTGGCCGGCGAGTTCACCGAGCGCATCGTCGCCCGGGCGAAGGCACTACGCGTCGGCAATGGTCTGGAAGACGGCATGGAGATGGGCCCGCAGATCAACCAGCAGCAGATTGATACCTCCACTCGCTACGCGAAGGTGGCGCAGGAGGAAGGCGCTGCGCTGCTGCAGGGCGGCTCAACACTGAGCGCGGGCGCCCACGGCAAGGGACATTTCTTCGCGCCCACCGTCTTTGGCAAGGTGAAGCCGAAGATGCGCATCGCGCAGGAAGAGGTCTTTGGTCCGGTGCTGAGCATCATCGAGTGCGACGGGATTGAGGACGCGATCAACATCGCGAACGGCATTGAATACGGCCTCTCGACCGCACTCTACTCGCGCGATGTGAACAAGGCCTTCCGCGCGATCCGCGACCTGGAAGCGGGAATCACCTATGTGAACGCCCCCACCATCGGTGCGGAGGTGCACCTGCCGTTCGGCGGCGTGAAGCAGACAGGCAACGGCCATCGGGAAGGCGGCACTGGCGCGCTGGATTTCTACACGACGTGGAAGTCGGTGTACATCGACTACTCGGACAAGCTGCAGCGCGCGCAGATCGACAACGCGGAATAATCGCGGGTGATCGCCCAGGCGTGGATCGCACCCAGGATGTCTGCACCCAGGATCTCAAGGAGAAGGCATGATCATCGGAGTACCGAAGGAAATCAAAGACCACGAGACCCGCGTTGGCATTACGCCGGCCGGGGTGCGCGAGTTGACTGAGGCCGGCCACAAAGTCCTGGTCGAGACACACGCAGGCGAGCTCTCCGCCTTTCTCGACGACGACTACCAGGCCGCCGGAGCCGAGATCGTTGGGTCTGCCCACAATGTCTGGGGAAATGCCGACATGGTGGTCAAGGTGAAGGAGCCGGTCGAGAAGGAGTACGGCTTCTTCCGCCCGGGCCTCACGCTGTTCACCTATCTGCACCTGGCACCGCTGCCGCAGCTTACCGATCAGCTTCTCGAGAAGAAAGTGACGGGAATCGCGTATGAGACGATTCGCGACCGCAACAACACGCTGCCGTTGCTGACACCGATGTCCGAAGTGGCCGGCCGCATGTCCGTGCAGGTGGGCGCGAACTACCTGGAGAAAGACAAGGGCGGCCGGGGCGTCCTGCTGGGCGGCGTGCCGGGCGTGACGCCGGCCAACGTCTGCATTATCGGCGGCGGCATCGTGGGCACCAATGCGGCGAAGATCGCACTGGGCATGGGAGCGAAGGTCACGCTGATCGATCTGAACCTGAACCGGTTGCGTGAGCTTGACGACATCTTCAACGGGCGCGTCTTTACGCTGGCGTCGAACTCCTACAACGTCTCCCATACGACCCGCGAAGCGGACCTGGTGATCGGCGGCGTGCTGATCCCGGGTGCTGCCGCGCCGAAGATCGTGACCGCCGCGATGGTGTCAAAGATGAAGAAGGGCGCCGTGATCGTGGACGTCGCTATCGATCAAGGCGGCTGCATCGAAACGGCCAAGCCGACGACGCACAGCAATCCGTCGTACGTAGTGGACGGCGTGGTGCACTACTGCGTCACCAATATGCCCGCAGCGGTGCCGAACACCTCCACGCTGGCCCTGACCAACGCGACCTTCCCCTATGTGATGAAGATTGCGCGCATGGGAGCGAAGCAGGCGATTCTCTCCGATCCAGGCATCGCGGAGGGCGTGAATACCTATGCGGGCACGCTGACCTGCCAGCCAGTCGCGCAATCGCAGGGCAAGCAGTACCGCCCGATTCAGGATGTGCTGGCGTAGAAGGATACAACTCATCGGCAGGAAGGGCGTGGCCATTGCCACGCCCCTCCTGCTGATACGTCGTTTGCTTAGCGACCGACGGTGACACTGTTGCGCAGCGCGAAGGTGACCGGCGTCTCTGCGCCGACGACGATCTGCTTGTTTCCGGTGTAGGCGCCTGCTGCAGTGCCCGCGCCTCCGCCAGCCAGCGCGCCGATGAGAGCGCCCTTGCCGCCGCCAGCGAGACCACCGATCAATGCTCCTGCGCCAGCGCCGCCGCCGATGAACCCGGCGGAACGCTTGCCTTTGCCCGAGATGGTACGCGTCCAGGCGCTTGAGTCAACCTGCACGCGCTGACCATTCACACGCAAGCTGGTCAGTCTGAGTCCGAGTACGGCCGCGCCCTTGAACTTGCCCCGTGAATTTGCATCGGTCACCTCAACGGTCGCGGGGGAGCCGTCGGGCACCACCGTCTTTCCCTTCACGACGATCGGTGACGTAACCGTCGCCTCCACCGTATCGCCTGCGTGCGCAGTCTGCGAGCTGACGCTCTGGGCCAGCCGCACCGTGACCCGGGTGCCTGCCGGGATGGTGTAGGTGACCGGCTCTGGCGGTGCAGCAGGTGCTGGCTGCGAAGCCATGGAGCTGCCCGCGGGCGGGGCGCCCGGCGCTGTGCTCGGGGTGGCCTGACCGGCCGGCGGCTGGCTGGATGCAGCAGGCTGCTCCGCATTTTGCTGCGGCTGCTGGTTCTTATTGCAACCGGCAACCAGGAGAAGGCCTGCCAGTGAGAAGGGGAGAATGAGGTTCGTCAGCCTGGTGTGGATCATAAGCGTCCTCTCCGTAGATCAGCAGATCGCTGTCGCCGGCATCGTTGCCCCTTAGCATGCCACACCGGGGGGCCAGATTTCCGGAGAAAGGTGCGGCTCCGGGCGGATCTGGCTTTCACCTGCCCCTCAGCGGCGAGGCCGCCTATAATCACAAGGTTCGCCGACAACCCTGTCCACCTGGAGGTGAGGAGCGCTGTGTCTCGCAGCCGCCGCATGACGGTCGTCCTGCTCGCCGGCTGCCTCGGCGTCGTCGCCATCCTCCTGCTGGCGCTGAACGCCTTCAATCTGCACTTCCTCGACCCGCACGACAGCAATGGGATCTTTCTCTTCACCGCGCTGTCCATGCTGGTCTTTGTGCTGCTGCTGGTCCTACTGGTGCTGCTCTGCCGCAATGTGCTGAAGATGTATGCCGACGGGCGGAACCGTCTGCTTGGCTCCCGCATCCGCACACGTCTACTCTCCGGCGCCCTCATCCTCAGCTTCGCCCCCACGCTCTTTATGTTTCTCTTCAGCTATCTGCTGATGAACCGCTCCATCGATCGCTGGTTCTCACAGCCGGTAGCGCAATTGCGTGAAGACTCGACGCGCATCGCGCTCGAGCTATCCCAGTACGCCACGCAGAACGCCCGTTCCGAGGCGGAGTCGATCGCCAGTTCGACGACCCTCGAGCGCAGCCTGGAACAGAAGGACATCCTCTCCGCGTTGGGCGTGGTGCGCAGTCACCGCATCACTCTCTCTGGCGGCTTCGTGATTATCTACCGCGATGATGAGGCCGTAGTGCAGTACGCAGTCCCGCATGGAGGGGCTGCGGCCCACCCGGAGATCCGCCCCTGGATGGACGAGGCGTACGCAAGCCAGCCGGCCAGCGATCAGCCTTTGCCCGCTCTAGTGCTGACCGCAGCGCGCCGCACCGATCAGCCGATCCTCAGCATGGGCGGAGCGGACTACGTGCTGGGGACCTCTGCAACTCCGTCCTCCAACCTGGTAGTAGTGGCTCTCCCCTTGCCTGCCGGCCTTTCCCGCACGGTGGCTACCATCCGCTCCGGGGCGGAGAGCTACTGGGAGCTCTTCCGCGGCAGGAATCGTGTGCGCGGCACCTACTTTCTGCTCATGCTGCTGCTGACCATCCTCACCCTATTCGCCAGCAGTTGGCTGGCCCTCTACCTGGCCAAGCAGGTGACGCGGCCGGCGGAGACGCTGGCCGACGCCATGGAGCAGATCAGCGCCGGCCGCTACAGTCATCGCGTCACACTGGGGGCGACGGAGGAGTTGGGCGAGGTCATCCACTCGTTCAACGCGATGGCGTCGGACCTGGAGCAGAGCCGCGCCTTGGCGGAGACCTCTTCATCGCAGCTCTCGGAAGTCAACCGCACGCTGGCCGAGCGCCGGCGTGAGTTGGAGCTGATTCTCGATACCATCCCCAGCGGCGTGGCCACGCTGGACGGGCAGCTGTGTGTCCTGCTCTCCAATCGGGCGATGCTCGAGTTGCTGGACCTGCACACGAATGCGCCGAACGTGGAGCGGGCACTCGCCGATCTGCCCCTCGACGTGGCGTTCCCACCAGCGATCAGCGAAGAAGTGCGCCGGTTGCTGCGGCGCAGCCAGCGCATGCGCATTGCCGGCTCGGAGATTGACTTCGCGCGCTCGAGCGGGTCGCGGCGCCTCTCTGTCACACTCGCCGTGCTCGACCAACCGCAACAGGAACGCGGCTACATCCTGGTGCTGGAAGACATGACGGAGGTGCTGCGCGCGCAGCGCCAGGCGGCCTGGAAGGAGGTAGCGCAGCGGGTCGCGCACGAGATCAAGAATCCGCTCACGCCGATCTCACTCTGCGCGGAGCGCATCCGCCGCCACACCGAGCGGCCCACGCCAGAGTCTCCCGGGGTGATTCGCCACTGTTCCGACATCATCCTGAGCTCCGTTGAAACAGTGCGCACGCTGGTGGATCAGTTCGGCGCGCTGGCACAGTTCCCCGTCTCGTCGCCGCGGCCGGTCGACTCGAATTCGGTCGCCGATGCCGCACTGATGATCTTTGCCGGCCGCATGGAGGATATACGTGTGGAGCGGCACTTTACCGTGGACCTGCCGCTGGTAATGGCGGACAAAGAGGGGCTGCGCCGTGCCATCGCCAACCTGATCGACAATGCAGCGGAGGCGATGCAGGGCACGCTCCACCGCCAGCTCACGCTCAGCACGGGTGAGAATGCCAGCCGCACAATGGCGGAGATCATCGTGGCGGACACCGGGCCCGGCGTCACGAGCGATATGCGTGAACGACTCTTCCTGCCCTACTTCTCAACCAAGCAGCGGGGCACCGGACTCGGCCTGGCCATCGCTTCGAAAATCGTGCAGGAACACCATGGCACGATCCGGGTCGAGAACAACAGGCCTGTTGGGGCGCGCTTTATCATCGAGCTGCCCTTTGCCGACAGCGCGGCGATTGAAGCCGCGCAGGCCGCCGGCACGCCGAGCACGCTGGAGCTGCCTTCGTGAGCCACGTCCTGATCGTTGACGACGAGGCGGATATTCGTGACTCACTCGGGGACATCCTCACCGAGGAGGGCTACACCGTCACCACGACCGCCACGGGCACGGAAGCCATGGTGTTGATGCGGGACGTCACCTATGACTCCGTGCTGCTGGACATCTGGCTGCCGGACCGTGATGGCCTGGAGGTACTCCAGGACATCCGGCAACTGGAGAGCGATATCCGTCCCGAGGTCATCATCATCTCCGGCCACGGCACGATCGAGAGCGCGGTGCGCGCGACCAAGCTCGGGGCCTTCGACTTCATCGAAAAGCCACTATCGCTGGAGCGCACACTGATCCTGCTGAAGAACGCCGTTGAAGCGCGGCGTCTGCGCGCGGAGAACGAGGAGTGGAAGCGGCAGTTCTCACCGCGCGCCCGCATCACGGGCGAGAGCGTACCCATCAAGGCGCTGCGCCAGCAGATCAAGCTGATGGCGCCCACCAACGGCCGCGTCCTGATCTACGGCGAGTCCGGCGCGGGCAAGGAGATCATCGCACGCGAGATCTATGCGGAGAGTCTGCGGCGTGATGCGGTGTTCATCGAGCTGAACTGCGCGGCGATCCCGGAAGACTCGATCGAGACGCAGCTCTTCGGCTATCGGCACAGCGCTGTGCCGGGTGGGCCGCCGGAGAAGCGCGGCACGCTGGAGCGCGCGAACAACGGCACGCTGTTCCTGGACGAGATCGGCGACATGAGCCTGAAAACGCAGGCCAAGGTGCTGCGCGCGATGGACGAGCAGCGCTTCACGCCAGTGGGCACAACGCAGCCCATCAGCGTGGACGTGCGCATCATTGCAGCAACGAACAAGAACCTGGAGGAGGAGATCGCGCGCGGCAACTTCCGGGAAGACCTCTTCTATCGCCTAAACGTGATCCCCTTCTACGTGCCGCCGCTGCGCGACCGGCGGGAAGACATCCCGATCTTGGTGCGCGAGTTCCTGGGGGAGTTCGGCCGCGAGTACGGGCGCCCGCGCATCGAGATCAGCGAGGAGGCGCTCAGCCTGCTCAAGCAGTACCACTGGCCTGGCAACGTTCGCGAACTGCGCAACCTGGTCGAGCGGCTGGTCATTCTGAATCCGCAGGTCACCCGCATCGAGCGCAAGCATCTGCCCATGCTGGTGCATCGCGATCCGGGCCGCTCCGCCGCCGATTTCAACTCGCTGCAGGAGGCGCGCAACGCTTACGAGCGCGACTTCATCCTGAGGAAGGTGGACGAATGCCACGGGAACATGAGCCGCGCCGCGGAGGCGCTGGGCCTGGACCGCACCCACCTCTACCGCAAGATGAAGGCGCTGGGCATCAGCGCGCGCGAGTAGGCAGAGAGTGCGCCTGCTGCAGGTGCTGTTCTGCTCGGCAGTGCTGATCGCATCGACTGCATGCACCGTCTGCCATGAAGAGCTCGTCGACCAGACGACTTCTTCCGATCAGCAGTGGACCACCCGCACCACGGTGCGGACCTGCGGGAGTGTCGCGACCACGAATGTCTACCTGCAGCGCGCCGACAGCCGCGCACGGCTGGGTGAGATTGTTGTGCTGGTGCGTCGGGTGCATCCGCTGCGCATCATCTGGAGCAGCCCTGTACAGGTACAGGTCACGTGCGATGGCTGTGCTCAGGATGTGCGAGTGCTGCGAGCCAACGTGCACGGCGTCAGCATTGCGATGAAGCACTGAGGTCGGACGGGAAGCCGCTGGCTTATTCCCCTTCGTCCGTCTTCTTGCTCGCAAGCTCCGTCAGTTGGCGGCGCCAGTCGAGCGACTCAACGAAGCCGCGTGACTCGCGCCAGTTCTCTTCGACGATGACGTGTAGCTCCAGGAAGACGCGTGTGCCCAGAAGAGACTCGATCTCCTTGCGTGCTGAAGCGCCAATGCTCTTCAGCTTCGAGCCGCCTTTGCCGATCAGAATCGCCTTCTGGCCGGAGCGCTCGCAGTAGATGACCGCGGCAATGCTGGTCACGGGCAGCTTGCCGTCCTTGCGCGGCTTCGCCTTCGGCGGCGGCTCCTCGTAGCGCTCGATGACCACGGCGGAGGCATACGGCACCTCTTCACCGGTCTCCATCAGAATGCGCTCACGGATCAGCTCCGCAACCAGAAAGCGCTCCGGCTGATCGGTGTACTGCTCGGAAGGGTAGAGGCGCTGGCGCTCCGGCAGATGCTTGACCAGATCGTCGATCAGGCGATCGAGGCCGTTGCGCTTGCGTGCGGAGATCGGAACCACAGCGGCGAAGGTATGCAGGGCGCTGAGTTGGGCGATCAGGGGCAGCAGCGTCTCGCGCTGCACCAGGTCGATTTTGTTGATCACCAGGAAGACCGGGCAGTCGAGTTTGCGAATCAGCTCTAGCGCGAACTTGTCTTCGTTTGAGCCATCGCGTTTCAATTTCTTGCTGGCATCATCCTCGCTGAGCCTCAGCTCGCGCGTTGCATCCAGCATCAGGATTACGACGTCGCGCTGCTCCAGCGCGTCGTGCACCTCCTGCATCATGCGGCGGTCGAGCTGGGTGTTCGGCTTGTGCACGCCGGGCGTGTCGACAAACACGATCTGTGCGGAGGGCTGCTTGCCCTTCTTCGACGGAATCTCCACTACGCCCTGGATGCGGGTGCGCGTGGTCTGCGGCTTGGCCGTGACGATGGCGACCTTCTCCCCGGTCAATGCATTCAGCAGCGTGCTCTTGCCGGCGTTGGGACGCCCAATGATCGATACAAATCCCGCTCGCACCTGTAGTCCTCTACTGCGATCCTACGCTGCGGGAGCCTCGACCCCTAAGCCGCAGGCGCTTCGATGGTCGAGACGCGCAGGCGCTCTACGCGGCGGTCGGTGGAGGCCAGCACTTCCAGCCGGGTTTTACCCGCCACGACCACCTCGCCGGGCATGGGGATGCGGCCGGCCACCTCGCTGACCAGGCCGGCCACGGTGGTAGCCGCATAGTCGCTCTCCTTCAGTTCGGTGTCGCCGGTCAGCGCCTCAAGCGCGTCCAGTTCCAGGCCGCCGGGGACGATCCACACGCCCTCGCTCTCCTGTTTCGGCTGATTGGCCTCGCTGTCGTCCTCGTGCTCATCGCTGATCGCGCCGACGATCTCTTCCAGCAGGTCTTCGATAGTGACCAGTCCGGAGACGCCGCCATACTCGTCGATCACGATGCACATGTGCTGCTTCTCGCGCTGCATCTCGCGCAGCAGGTCGTCGACGTGTTTCGTCTCCGGCACGAAGGCGGCAGGCCGCTGCAGGCTGGCCACCGTTCTGTGGGGCGCCTCGTCATCGGGGATGAAGAGCAAATCGTGCGAGAAGATGATGCCGGTCACGGTGTCCAGTGTGCCGCTGAAGACCGGGATCCGTGAGTAGGGCCGCGTCTCCAGCATGGCGAGGAAGTCTGCCAGCGTAGTGTCGGCAGAGACGGCGAAGACAGATGGCCGGGGCGTCATCACCTCGCGTACGATCTTGTCGCCAAACTCGACAGCGGAGCGGATCAGGTCGCGGTCGCTCTCCTCAAGGATTCCCTCTTCCTCACCAGCCTCGATCAATGCTTCGACAGCGTGGGATGTGTCGTCGGCCTGCTCGCTCTTCTCCGGCTGCGCCAGGGAGACGATCGAGAGCAGGAACTCGAGTGAGATCTCGACCGGCAAAACAAGGAAGAAGCAGAGCCGCAGCAGCCAGCGCCAGCGGCGCACCCAGGCACCGCGGGTGCGGGTGAAGAAGGCATAGGGTAGCAGGCGGCTAAAGATGACGACCACCAGCACGATGGCCAGGCCGGCCTGCAGCAAGCCCAGCAGAGTGGGCGGGCCGACCTCACCGTTCCTGCCGAAGAGGATGGCACCGACGATGAGAACGATGGCGGCCAGCGATAGCTGCGACAGCACGGCGGCGCAGAGCGCAAGCCGATCGCGCGAGAAGCCGAGCGCGGGCTCGATGTCGTGCTCCCACACCTCCATGTTGTCCTCGAACTCGCGGGAGAGAAACTTGCCCAGTTCCGAGTAGAGGCGGTCCACGTAAGCCGCCAGCGTGTGGATGACCAGCAGCACGACCATCAGGACGGCGTAGAGCCACATCATGCGCCCACCGCCCGTCCCGCGCCACGCGGCCGCTTCGTCGTCTGGCTTGCCCGTTCGATGAGGCCGCCCTGCAGGCCGAGCTTGCGTCGAAGCCGCACTTCCCTGCGCCGCATCTGGCCCTCGTCGGTCTCATGATCGTAACCGGCCAGGTGCAGCAGGCCGTGGAGCAGAAGCACCTTAATCTCGGTCTCGAGCGGGTGGCTGCGCTCGGTCGCCTGACGCAGCGCTGTCTCGAGCGAGATGACGAGGTCGCCGGCGATACCGCCGGCGTTCTCGGCTGCGGGAAACGAGAGGACGTCGGTGGGCTTGTCCTTGCGGCGAAACTGCCGGTTCAGCTCGCGAACGGCCTCATCGCCAGTGAGCAACACGCCGACTTCGCCGTGCAGCCCGGTCAGGGAGAGTGCCTCGCGGAGAAAGTTCGTAAGCTCACGGCGCCGGGGACGCGCGGCACGCGGCAGCTTCGCTGCGACTCCAGGTTCGTACACGATCATCGTTCGATCACGCCTGTCCGGCCCACCTGCTCAGTGCATGCGCGAAAGCAGAGAGGAGGGCACGCGGCCCTCCTCTCTGCTTCCGTTTGCGTCCGGTTCGCACGATTGTACCCCGACGCCTACTGCGGCTTCGGCGCGGGCTGCTGCTCGCCTTCCCCCATGCCAAGGGGCAGCTCCGACTGCTGGCGGCCGAAGCTGTCATAGGCCCGAATGATGCGCTGCACCAGGTGATGGCGGACTACGTCCCCGTCCTCAAAGTGGATGAAGTGGATGCCGTCCACTCCCTTGAGGATCTCCATGGCTTCGAGCAGGCCGGAGCGGCGCGGGTTAGGCAGGTCGATCTGGGTGACGTCGCCGGTGATGATCGCCTTGGCGTTGTGGCCCAGGCGGGTCAGGAACATCTTCATCTGTTCGCTGGTGGTGTTTTGCGCCTCGTCCATGATGATGAAGGCGTCGTTCAGGGTACGGCCGCGCATGAACGCAAGCGGGGCCACCTCGATGACGTTGCGTTCGATCATCTTGTCTACGCGCTCCTGGTCGAGCAGGTCGTAGAGCGCGTCGTAGAGCGGACGAAGGTAGGGGTCGATCTTCTCCTGCAGCGTTCCCGGCAGGAAGCCGAGCCGTTCGCCTGCTTCGACCGCCGGGCGGACCAGGATGATGCGGCTGACGCGCTTGGCCATCAGAGCGGAGGCAGCCATGGCCACAGCGAGATAGGTCTTGCCGGTTCCGGCCGGACCGATGCCGAAGACCATGTCGGCCTGCTCCATCGACTCGACGTAGCGCTTCTGGTTGACGGAGCGCGGCTGCACCATGCGCTTGATGCCGCCGGTGGTCCGCTGCTTGCCGCTGTCCACCAGACCCTTGAGGGTGACGCTTGGGTCCGCTGCCACCAGTTTCAGCATGGCGTTCAGCTCGCCATTCTGGAGGGTCACGCCACCCTTGCGAAGCTGTTCATAGTCCTGGAAGATTCGCTCGACTCGAGCCACGTTCTCTTCGGGTCCGGAGACATGGACGGCATCGGAACGGAGGTCGATACGCGTTTGCAGCTTGTCTTCGAGCAGTCTCAGATTTTCGTCGCGGGTCCCGAACAGGGGCTCGATGTTGGGCGTGATTTCCAGCGCTTTTTTGATCAAGCGGACAGAAGACCTCCTGCGGCTCGCAAGAGCTGGGCTCTGCGGAGCAGCGGCTGCAAACATGGGTTGAGTGCGTGGACGGGGCAGG
>JAOAPJ010000304.1 GCA_025462805.1 Acidobacteriaceae bacterium | reverse complement strand
CGGCCCGTTGGAGAGATTGTGGCAGCTCTCGGCCTGGAGCAGCCTTCTGTCTCCAAGCACCTGCGCGTGCTGCGCGATGTGGGCCTGGTCCGCATGCGCTGTCAAGGCCGCCAAAAGCTGTACCGGACTAACGCCGAAGCCATACGCCCACTGCATGATTGGGCCGGAAGCTTCGCGCGTTACTGGCAGCACCAGTTGACTCGAGTGAAGGAGCGTGCGGAGACAATGGCCCGCAAAGGCTCACTAGATTCGAATTCCCCAGATCCCAAGCCAAAGGAGAAACGATGATCGCCACTGAACAGACCCTCGAAAATCTGACGCTGACAATCAATCAGGAAGTCCACGTTGAGGCGCCCCTGGACGTAACGTTTGCCGCGCTGCTCGAGCAATTGGGGCCCGGTAACGAGACACCTGACGGCAAATCTCTCAACATGAAGATAGAACCGTGGCCCGGTGGAAGGTGGTACCGCGACCTGGGCGATGACAATGGGCACTTCTGGGCTCATGTGCAGGCGATCAAGCGGCCCACGCTGCTCGAATTCGCTGGCCCACTGTTCGCCTCTTACCCGCTCGTCTCTAACGTGCAATATCGGCTGAGTGAAGTCGATGGCGGTACCTTGATCGCCTTCCGGCACACCGCGCTCGGCTTCGTTTCCGACGATCAGAGGCCAATGATGGACAAGGGCTGGGCGTCGATGCACGAGCGCATTCGCAAGCACGCTGAGGCCAGCCGATAGCAGCTCGTATCGCAAGTAAGGAGCAGCCCATGTGTCCCGTGTGCTTAAGAAGCGCATGGGCTGGAAGTTTCCATCGGTCGCGTCGGGCGAGGAATCGATCCTCTGAACGGCGCGTATAACTTCCTCCATTTCGTACCCAAGGCCGCGACGAAGGCGCGTTGGCCTCGCCATGTCCTGGCTGCGCCATCATGCAAACAACCGGAGAGCTCCGTCGAGTCCTGCTGCTACGGCGAGAACCACTCGTAAGATAGGTTTCAGCAATGAAAGGAGAAGGCCCATGCAGGTTCACATCTTCAGGGGTAAGGGTCGCATCTTTGGTTTCACGGAAAATGCTGCGGGAGAAAATCTGCCCTCGCGGTATGGACCTTGGGCCGCCTTCAAGACGCTAAAGATAAGCAGGGGTGAAGCCCAAACCGGCGTGAATGCCGATGAATGTTTGAATGACATCGAGGAGCAGGGGTTTCACCTGACCGATGCCCACGTTCGTATCACTGGCCCATTTAATTAATCTTAGGCGAGTCGCGATGAAAACGGCCAGAGCTTCAGTGTGTCCCGGGTACGGCGATTTGAGGGAAACTAAGGACTATTTCTGCGTGAACCGGTCCAGAATGTTGATCACCATGCGGTCGACACCGGCGTTGTAAGGGAGCTGGATAGGATTCCAGCCCGCGGCGGCCGCCAGGCGATACGAACCGGCGTCGAAGACCATTGCGCCACTCGGCGCGGTATAGCGTCGTTTGGGCTATGCCGGCGGGTTGACCATCGAAGGTCACGGGAGTTGCGGCAAGCACCTGGACACCGGGTGGACTTGCTGTTGAGACCTGGTCGCCTTCTCCGCCGATGATATCGGGCACAGAGACTCCGTTGACGAAGCCGGTGTTGGAAAACACCCAACTGCTTGCATCCTGAACGATGAGCGGTGCTGGGGTGGAGATCACCGTGAAGTAAGCGGCTCCTACCAGGGCCGCCTCAGATTGATTCAAAGGTTGGTCGCGCCAGCGCACGGTAATCCGCTGCTGATGCTGCGGGTTGCCATCGAGCGCGTAAGGATCTTCCGTGAGGGCGTACTGCTTATAGCAGGCGAGAACACGGTTGGGTTGGCCGGTCAGCGGGCTGGGCTCGTATCGGGTCTGCCAGTAGATATTGTTCGAGGAGAAGAAGGCGAGGTGAACTCCCGCGTCGCGCGCCGACTGGACTGCTTGGCGCTGCTCCCACGTATAGTACTCATCGTGGAACCCTCCCATGACAAAAGCACTATGACCCAATAAGCGCATGGGATTTTCATGCAGGTCAACATTGGTGCTGTAAGTCACGTCATAACCCTGCTTCTCCATGCGAGTGATGAGAGAGAGGCTGTATCCATAAAAGTCTCCCGCACCCAGCCTCGGATAGGGTCGGTTGAAGGAGACCTTGCGTGCCTGAACCCCATCGCTATCAAGTCCGCCGTAGAGGCATCGATCATGCCATGTGTTGTAGGCCTGGTAGGTGTTGACCGGCAAAACGTACTCGAAGTTCGCAGAGGAGCGATTCTCATCGCGAACGACGAAGAGAATGTAGCTTTGAACTTTGCCGGGTAGTGAAGTAAGCCTTGCCAGGTATGCTCCCGAGCACCAGTCGGTCGGGTCACTGGCATTGTTCGGTATTTGGAGCGTGTAAGAACTCTGCCAGTTGCACTCGAGCAGATGCGTCTGGGCATCGAGTTCGGTGGGGCTCGGCTGCAATACGCCCGCCAAAGGACCGATGCTTGTCACCAGGCGAGCCAGAGCACCTCCGTACCAGCCCATTCGAAAAATATCGATTGTGAAGGAAGGATCGGAGGTATTGACATGGAAATCGATGGAGCCGCCGCGGGGCACGCTGTTGAGCGACGCGTAGCCTTCGATGAGCTGCCGGGGATTCGACTGCATGGAGAGACGCCAATCGGGATGACCAGGTTTGGAATTTTCGCGAGCCACGACGGTGCGATCCACATTCGGAGATGGCGGCTGACTAACCCCGGCTGAATTCGCATTCCCTGCACAGCCAAGATAAAGCGGAAGAGTAGCGGCACCTGCTCCACCCGCAAGGACAAGAAACTCCCTCCGAGTCAGCCCCGGCCGGTGGGGAACGCCGGGCTCGTCTGAATTCGCCAAAAACTGAGATGGTTTTTTCGTTTGCATGAGGAAAGGGAGGCCCACGAAGAGGCTGCGCCATTCGTATGATGCATCGCCGTGAGTGGGCGCACCCTGCCCCTTCCGGGCGCACTACACTAGCTACAACCCAATGTCCGCCGAGATCTCAATTCCATCCCATGCCAGCCAGACGGCATGGGATGCGCTCAACCAGCGCATCACCGAGTGCACGCGATGTCCGCGCCTGCGCACCTACTGCGCTGCGATCGCTGAGAAGCGGCGCAGGGCGTACCGCGAGGAGAGCTACTGGGGCCGACCCGTCCCAAGCTTCGGCGATCCGGCGGCACGCGTCCTGATCCTGGGGCTCGCGCCGGGGGCGCATGGCTCCAACCGCACGGGACGGCCGTTCACGGGAGATGGCTCGGGCGACTTCCTCTATCCGGTGCTGTATGAGACGGGCTTCGCCTCGCAGCCCGGCTCGCTCCGTCGTGACGACGGCATGAAGCTGCGCGACGCGATGATCACCTCAGTGGGCCGCTGCGCCCCGCCGGGCAACAAGCCGCTTCCCTCGGAGCTGGCCAACTGCGCCAGCT
>JAOAPJ010000262.1 GCA_025462805.1 Acidobacteriaceae bacterium | reverse complement strand
AGGGCAACCCGAACAACTGCTGCATCCTGGGCTTCCATACCATTGATGTGGAGGCAGGCGATCCGAGCAATGGCAACCTGCAGCGGTGGTATGTCTTGAACTACTCCAGCTGGATCTCCCCGGGACTGTTTGGTGCCGGATTCGAAGACGTGACGGCACTGAGTCATGAACTCTCCGAGACCTTCAATGATCCGTTGGTCGGCGCGGATGGCGTTCACAACACAACGCCGTGGTGGCTGTCGCCCAATGGGAATTGCCAGAACAACCTGGAAGACGGCGACGTGATCGAGGGCCTGCCGAACGCTACGTTCCCGATCACGATGAACGGGTTTACCTATCATCCGCAGAACGAAGCGCTGCTGCCGTGGTTTGAATTCAGGCAGCCTTCGAATGCGATCGATCAGGCGTACAGCTACCCGGACGAGACGGTGCTGACTGCCCTCTCGCCAATCGAGAACGTCAACTGCAAGTAGGTGATCCGCTGTTATGAGACTTGGGGGCGCCGAAAGGCGCCCCCGGTCTTTTCGGAGGGTGTCTTCGTACCTAGGGCACTCGAGTCAGAACCAGAAACGCTCTTGAGTGCGCAAGCCCGTCAGAGAGTTATGCTGCGTTGCGCCGGAGATGCTGCGAGACGTTGGTGCCGAAGAAGGGACTCGAACCCCCACACCCTTGCGAGTACATGGACCTGAACCATGCGCGTCTGCCAATTCCGCCACTTCGGCACAGATGAGGTCCAGCGGGGTGCTGGACGGCAGCAGTCATGAGTCTCGCAAAGCAGCCTGGGAATGTCAAACGTCGCCGGGGTGCGTGCTTGTTCGGATGCCCTGTAGACTGCATAAATACCCGAAGGGGATGCGTCGAATGACTGAGAGCAGCGGGCTGACTCGATTGACAGCGGATGATGCGAAGGAGATACGGCGTATCACGCATGACATCAACAACGCGCTTGAGGTGATCGTGCAGGCGAGTTATCTGGTGAATATGACGGAGCTCAGCGGGCAGGCGAAAGAGTGGATGAAACTGCTGGATACCGGGGTGCAGCAGGCCACGGATCTGAATCGCCAGATGCGCGACTTTGTCCGCGCCCGCAGCTAGCCAGGACGCCGCGGAGCGATTGGCTCGCGCGGCGTCCTTTCGTGTGTACGTGTTTTCTGAGGCAGGCTCCGAGTTTCGGGGAGTCTCGTGCCCGTCTTCTAGGCCAGCTTCGCGTCCAGGATGATCTCGGTGTTGCCGGCGAAGAGCCGGGAGACGGGGCAGCCGGCTTTGGCTTCCTGCGCGGCCTTGTCGAACGCGGCGGCATCGGCGCCTGGCACCTTGGCGACCGTCGTCAGTTTGATCTTCGTGATGGTCGGCTTCTCGTCCTTGCGCTCAAAGGTGACGGCGGCCGTGGTCTCGAGCGACTCCGGCTTGAGGCCGGCGTTGGAGAGCTGTGCGCTCAATGCCATGGTGAAGCAGCCCGCGTGCGCGGCGGCGATCAGCTCCTCCGGATTGGTGCCGATGCCGCTCTCAAAACGGGTGCTGAAGGAGTACTGCGCGTCCTTGAGGACGCCACTATCGGTTGAGATACGCCCCTTGCCATCCTTCAATCCGCCCTGCCATACCGCTGTTGCCTTCCGGTCCATACCTGCTCCTCTTCTTTTCCTTGGAACGCGTTGTGGTTGCTGGTTCTACTGTGAAGTCATTCTATGAGATGCGCTTCGATTCTGGATGATTCGGCGGCGCGGCTGCGGTAGGCTGAGCGTGTGCTGAGCAACTCCAGCGCCGAGCCGGACTCCAGATCGTCTGCTGACCTGGCGCCTGAGCAGCGGGATGCGGAACATATGTGCCACTGGTGCCCTACGTGCGCCGCCCGGCTGGAGAGCAGCCGCTGCAAGTTGATCTGCCGCCGTTGCGGGTATTACATGAGCTGCGCGGATTATTACTGAGCGGCGGCATGAAGAAAGACGCAGCGTCCATCCTCCACACGCAGTGAGGTCTTCATGCATAGTTCGCGCTCCTCTCCCACCACTTTCCTCTCTGGCGCGCTCTTCGGCATTGCAGCGGTGTGGATCGCAGACGAGTTGCGCCGCCGCCTGCGGCGTCCCGGACCGCGCCTGGTACTGGTACGGAACAACGCTGCGGCCCGGCACCAGGGTCATGAGGCAGCGGAGCAGGTGCTGAAGCGCGATGAGGCCGCCGGTGATCCAGCCTAATCCTGAATCGCGACCGGCCCTTTGAGGGTATGGAGGTGGATTCCGCTGAGCCGCTGCGCTCGGCCGGCGGATTCTCGTCCGACCGCGAAGCGAACGCCGGCATAGCGCCCATCCATATCAGGACAGTTAACGATATCTGGCATACAATTGCGCCTGCCTTATGTTCGACGTTCTCATACGCCGCCTATGGTGACCTGTACCTGGTGAGGAGACCCTTTTGCGAATCGTCACGCTATCCTTCTGCGCCTCTGCCCTGTCCGTAGCCGCGCTGTTCACTGTTCCCCTCCGCGCGCAGCTGTTCGAGATGAACCACGGCAACCACGCCGAGGTGCCGATGTCTCCGCAGGAGGA